>JAQGMY010000372.1 GCA_028292105.1 Ramlibacter sp. | reverse complement strand
CCATTCACCTCTGTATCCGTGGCGACGTATGCAGCCACGCCGAGGAGGACGAGTGCCGTGGTGGCGGCTACCGCCCCGAACGCCTTGGCCATCAGTGCGTATTGAGCCAGTTCTGCGCGGCGGTGCTGCAGGCGGACAGGCTGCTGTACTGGTCCACGTACGTGTACTTGCCGCCGTCGGTGGGACAGCCACTTTCACCCTGTTTGAACGGGCCAATGCACTTGCCGGTCCAACGGGGCGTGGAGGTGATCGACGTGTTCTGCGCGCAGAAGTTGTAATAGCTCTGCGTGGACGTGTTCGGCAACGCGGGCGAGTTGCTGCTGCTGCCGCACGACAGCGTCTTGCTCACCTGGCGCGCGTAGTCGACCATCTGCTGGTAGGTGCCCGCGTAGTACGCATCGGCCTTGGCCTTCTCGCCCGCCTGGCAAGCGGCGATGACGCTGGCGAGGCCGGAGTCGGCCTGCCCGTAGTTGCCGGAAACCTGGATGCCGCAGGAATTCGCCTGCGCCCGCTCGCTCGCCGTGATCTTGTCAGGGTAGTTGCAGCTGCCGCCGCCCGAGGAACTGCTGCCCGAAGAGCTCGATGACGGAGTGGTGGACTCACTGCCGCCGCCGCAGCCGGCCAGCACGCCGAGGACGAACAGGGCAACAGTCTGCGCCAGGGATCTGGATTTCATGGAGTACCTTTTAGAACGAGGATGGGATCGCACGGCAGTGTTGTCGGTGCCTTGCGGTGGGTCCATCCCATGAATTGGGGACTCGTTCGTTCTGCAAGACGGGACGACCGGCTGCAGCGACTTGAATGTGCTGCGTGCAGGGTCCGAGGCGGATCAGGCCGGAATCGAGATCTCCACCATGGTTCCTTCGGCGCTACTGCGAACCGCCAGCTGCGCACCGATCGCCGTCGCCCGCTCTTGCATCGAAAGGAGACCCTTGCGAAACGGCGCGCATGGTTCGAATCCGACGCCGTTGTCGACCAGGCGTACGACCACCCCCGCCGGACCGTCGCAAGCCTGGATCGACAGATTGGTCGCGCGTGCATGCTGCAGCACATTGGAGAGGGCTTCGAACAGGATGAACTGGAGGTGCCTCATGGCGCCTGCCTCCAGACGCGGCAACACCTGAACCAGGCCGACCGCCCACTCGAGCTTCACGTCCGACGCGGCGAACCGGGGATCCAGCCGGTACCTCAGATTCGCCAGCAGCGCGCCGACGTCTCCGGGCGGCAGGTGCATCGCGTCGATCGAAAGCTTGAGGTGGTCCAGCGAGTCGCGCAACGTGTCGAGCACCCCGGAGGAGGTCGCCTTGCCGGATTCGAGCTGGCGAATGGCGGACGTGATGTGGGAGCCCACCCCGTCGTGCATGTCGCGCAGGATCGTGGCCCGCTCCATGGCGCGCTCCTGCGCCCGGGCGACCTGCTCCAGGCGTTCGTAGCTTCGCTTCAGCTCCGCTTCGCGGTCGGCGACTTTCGCCTCCAGGTCGCGCATCAGCTCGCGTGCCTGCGTCGTCGCCGCCTGAAACCGGGTCAGCAGCACGTAGCCAAGCACCAGGCCGAACAGCACCGACGTGTACCGGATGTACGTGTTGTCCCCATAGGACTCTGCCAGGCGAAACACCATCGCGTCCCGGATCCCGACGACGACGTTGATGGCGAGCGGGATGGCCACGATCCGGTGCATGGTGTTCCCGGAGCGCCAGGCGGAGAAAATGAACACGCCACAGAAGCTGGCGAACAGGATCGCGGTGACGATGAACCATCCGGTCAGCACCCAGGTCCTGTCGAACTGGAACGAGGCGAAGCCGCACAGGCTGCCCACGAGCACAAAACCGAGCAGGCATCTTTCCAGGCGCCGGCCGTGGATCCCCTTGTCCCATCCGGCCAGTTTCATGCAGAAGATGACTGCGCTGCTTAGCCATATCGCGAGGACGCATGTCTGGATGGTGCCCCACCAGGTCCAGCTGACCGGCGGCTGCTCGATGATGGCATCGGCCACGCGCACCGCCCAGGACATCTCCGCGAGCGCCGCGAACAGGTAGAGGCCGTCGCGGCCGCGATGGGCCGGCTCGCTGGCGTCGACCTGGGTAAGCCACAGCACGAACGCGCCCACGCCCACGAACAGGCTGAGGACGACGACCGCCAACGAGCCCTCGACCCGCCACCGCTGTTCGCGCTCGAAAACTGAACGGATCTCCGCTTCGGGGCCGAACAACGGTTCGGCGACACCACCGCGCCGGCCGCCGTCGGCGCGGATCCGGACCTGCAGCAGGTTCGTCTGTCGCACCAGGTAGTGGGGGATGGCGACGTAGCGCGGCGCCTTGGCAAAATCCGAACTGTCCGTCTGCGCCAGGTCGCCGTTGCGCTGGAGCAGCCTGCCGTTCAAGTAGATCTCGTACGCGTTTCCGAGCCGACGAAAATACAGCCCGTAGAGGGCATCGACGCTGGTTTCCAGTGCGATGGGAATGTCGAATTCCGCCGTGCCTGAGCGGCCGTGGTTGCGTCGATCCCAATGGTACGGGAGCTTCACGTCGCTCACCGCCACCACCCCGTCGATGACGGTCCGCGAACGTGCCTGCGTCAGCTGCTGGACCTGCGCCGATGCCGTCCATGGCGCAATCGCCAGGAACAGCAGGACTGCCGTGGAAAGTCGCCGGCAGCGTGTCATGCCCACGGGCCCGTTTTCAGTGGGGGCTCCTGCCTATCGGCATAGCAGCCCCATGCGGGTCGCCTCGTAGACCGCCTCGTTTTTCGAGTTCACCGACAGCTTGCGGTACAGGTTCTTGATGTGACTCTGAACGGTATGGACGCTGATGCCTTCCAGCCGCGCAATCTCCGAGTAGGAAAACCCCCGGGCGATCAGCTCGAGCGCATTCTGTTCACGGTTGGTGAGCGCCGGTGAGTCGGCCTCCGGCAGTGGCCGGCCCTGGCCCGCAGCCTGTGCGCCAGTCTTCTGTTCATTCAACCGCACGTAGTGGGACAGCACGCGGCGCGCGATCATTGGCGAAATCGGCGATGCGCCCGCTTTCATTTGCAGAATGCTCACCGCAATGTCTTCGGGAGATGAGTCCTTGTGGATGTAACCCAGCGCGCCCGCTTCGATGCTGGCGACAACGTTGTCCTCGTCGCCGAACATGGAGATCACCATGACGTCGCAGGCGGGATGCAGGCAGCGCGCGAGCCGTATCACATCGAGGCCGCTGCCGTCCGGCAACCCCAGGTCCGTGAGGACGACGTCGAAGCGGGCGCCTGGCCGCTCCAGCAACTCCTTCGCAGCCCGCAGCGTAGCAACGCTCCCGGCGACCGCCAACTCGCTGCTGGCGGCGATGCTGGCGGCGAAGAAATCGCGCATTTCAGCATCGTCTTCGACGATCAGGACTTGCCACATCGTGCAGTTTCTTGTGGCGGCAGGGCCGCGGTTCAGCGTATCTTCGCCCAAGCCAGGAACTTTGCACCGGTATTTCTGGCCCAGTACGCCCCGCCGTAAGCGTCGGAGCCGACCAGGTCGGGCTTGCCGTCGCCGTCGCGGTCAGCCGCCCAGGTCCATTCCACCCACGTGGGCGCGCCTGCGAAGTCCTTGATGACAGTGCCGGCTGACGCGTTGAGTTCGGAACTCCACGTCGACGAGACGTCGGCGAAGGTGCGGCCTGTCCGTTTGAGAACCTGTGCGAGATAGCCCTTGTAGAAGTCGGCGTCGCCGGCGAGTCCCTTCGTGCGCATCACGACCAGTTCGCGGGTGCCATCGGCGTCCAGGTCGGCGGCGGCGAACACCAGCACGTTAGGCCAACCCGCGACGCTGGGCAGCGTGGTTGATCTTGCATCGCTGAACCGTCCCGATCCTTCGCCCCAGAACACGACCGTCGCCTGGCTGCCCGGACTGGAACCTTCGACGCCTCCCACGACCAGGTCGAGGAAGCCGTCGCCATCCACATCGAGGAGTTCGGCTGTGAACAGCGGAGCTGGTTTCGCGATGGACAGGGGCACGCCCTCCTGCGTCTTCGTGAAATTCCCGGCGCCATCGTTGACCAGCCAGTACGAGCCGGCGCCCTGACTATTGGCGACGAATATGTCCTGACGGGAGGTATTGCGGACGTCGCCGGCCGCGCACCCGTGCGTGAACCCCACGAAGGAGGACCAGGGCTGGCTGGCAAGCTGCCACTTGCCGCCACCGCTCAGGAGCAGTGCATTGGTAGTGCCGGGAAAAGGCGGTGCGTCATAGCCGTGCGCACAGACGAAGATGTCCTTCACACCGTCGCCATTGAAGTCGGTGAGCAACACCTTGCGTGCGTGATTCATGTTGGGCGCCACTCCGGCGACCCAGGTCGGATCGGCGATGACCAACGGCATATCCGCTGGCCCGGTGGTTCCCTTCAGGATGATCAACGGCTTCGATGCGTTCATCTCAAGGAACTTTCCGGGGGCCACGACGGCGTCGGGCAGTCCATCGCCGTCCAGATCCGCCACTGCACGCGCCGTCCACATGTCGCCGAAGCCGGGTGCCTGCGTCCAGTTCAACAACGAGTTGTTCGCGTTTGCCGCGGCAATCGCGTAGGACGACGAAGCCTCGATTAGCGCGTTGGGCACGGGTCCCGCGGGGCCGGGAACTTCAGGCACCGGGGCCGGCGCGGCTGGCGGGGGGGACAGCGCCGGGGGCACGACATCAGCTGGCGTGCTGGCCGCGAGCGCCCCTGCATCGCTGCCGCCACCTCCACAAGCAGAGAGACAAAGCGCTGCAACAGCACCCAGCGTGGTGATCCATGCGATTTTCATGACGATCCTGTGGAAATCGACTTCCTGTGGGGGCGGGCGAAGCTGAGGCGGAAGGTGCGGCCCGGTAGGAGTTTGTCGACCGGGGGCCGAACGCGTCATCCCCGGGATTAGTGATTGACGCGGCCCACGCCTGGCCGGCACAGGTGGTGTTCTGAAGAACCGGAAGCGCTTGGGGCGGCCGCAGGGCCGGGTGCGAGCTTCTACTCGTGGTCGCGCCGCCTGATGGCAATGGCAGGTCTGTTCTACATTACGTCAGGCGACACTGGGTGAGCACCTCGCGAACGGAACACACCATGGGACTCTTGACCTTCAGTATCAACGTCACCCTGGACGGCTGCGTCGACCACAAGGAAGGAATCGCCGACGACGAGACACACGCCTTTTTCACCCGCCTCATGGACGAGGGCGGGGCGATGCTGTGGGGCCGCGTCACCTACGAGATGATGGAGAGCTACTGGCCAGCCGTCGCCCGCGGCGACGCGGAGGCACCGCCGGTGATACGCGAATGGGCGGTCAAGCTGGAGGCCAAGCCGAAGTACGTGGTGTCCTCGACGCGAAAGGACTTCCCCTGGACCAAGAGCCACCACATCGCCGGCGACCTGCGCACGGGCGTACAGAAGCTGAAGGACGCGACCCCGGACGGCGTGCTCCTCGGTAGCGGCAAGCTCGCAACCGAGCTGGACCGGCTCGACCTGATCGACGAGTACAAGTTACTCGTCCACCCCAGGATCGCCGGCCACGGACCGACCCTTTACGAGAGCGGGCTGCCCAGCACGCGACGCCTCGAGTTGATCTCGGCGAAGCCGCTCTGCAACGGTGCGGTCGCCATGCACTACCGGCGCGCGCGCTGACTCCCGAGATGGGTCATGTCGCCTGACATGGGTTGCGGACAACGATGTCACAACGATCCAGGAATGTGATTCCACGAAGCCACGACAATGCCTCCCGCACCTCCGTCCGCTGCCGTTTCGCTCAGGTGCCACTCCGCACGCGCATTCGAAACGTGGCTGCGAAAGAACCATTCTGCTTCGGAAGGTGTGTGGTTGGAGATTTCGAAGCCCGGCGCTCCCGAGGCAACAGTCGGCTACGCCGAGGCCGTGGAAATTGCGCTTTGCTACGGCTGGATCGACGGCCAGAAGAAGGCAGTCGATGCGATGTACTGGCTCCAGCGGTTCACCCCACGGCGACCCCGCAGCATGTGGTCCAAGGTGAATCGCGCGAGGGCGGAGGCCTTGATCGCTGCAGGTCGCATGCAAGCAAGCGGGCAGGCAGAGATCGACAGGGCGAAGGCGGACGGACGGTGGGATGCGGCGTACGACAGCGCGCGGACGGCCGCCGTCCCGGCGGACTTGCAAGCTGCACTCGATGCGCACCCCAAGGCACGCGCGTTCTTCGCAACGCTGAACGCAGCGAACCGCTACGCCGTTTTATGGCGAGTGCAGACGGCAAGGAAAGCAGAAACGCGCGCCAGCCGCATCGAGGCGCTCGTCGCGATGCTGGAGCGCGGCAGCAAAATCCATCCGTGATCACCGGAAGGCTCCTGCTCTTCGGTCAGGTGAAGGACGAAGGGAAGTACAGGTCTCCTGAGCGCCGACCGGAGATGGAGAGGAGAAGCGCAGCAGATCAGGTGCAAGCGCGCACCAGGCGCCTGATGCTGCAAAGGCGGAATAAATCAGTGCAGTCCGACAGACGCGTTCCCTCGTGCTGCCTAGATTTGAGCCGTGGGCCCGCAATCCCGCAGGCCCTTTCACTTCTAGGAGCGACAGATGGCGGAGAACAAGGGACATCCATCCGGCAGCCGGTCGGAGCAGGC
>JAQGMY010000362.1 GCA_028292105.1 Ramlibacter sp. | reverse complement strand
CCGCCGATCAGCGTCGAGCGGCTCGGCTCGTCGCCGAAGGCCAGCCAGCCGACCAGCGTCGCCCAGATCAGGTCCAGGAACTTGACCGACTGCGTGGCGGAAATGTCGGCGGCCGCATACGAACGCGTCAGGCAGTAGTGCGCCGAGCTGCCCAGCAGCCCGCACAGCACGAACAGCAGCCACTGCGTCGGCGTCGGCCAATGCCAGTGCAGCAGCGCCAGCGGCAGACTGAAGATCGAAATCGTGATGGCCTGCCAGACCACGATGACCTCGCTGCGCTCGTAGCGCGTCAGCGCTTTCGTCATCAGGAAGGAGGCGGCGAAGATCGGCGACGAAGCCAGCATCAGCAAGGTGTAGATGCCGCCGCTGCCGGTGAGCCGGGGCGCCACCACGATCAGCACGCCGCCAAAGCCGATGCCCGCCGCGACCCAGCGCTCCCAGCGCATGGGCTCCTTGAAGACCAGCACCGCGCCGAGCATGATGAAGATCGGGCCGGTGAAGCCGATCGCCGTGGTGTCGGCGATCGGGATGAAGGCGATGGCGCTGAACCAGATGCACAGTCCCACCGTGTGCACGGCGCCGCGGCTGAAGTGACCGCCCATCTGCACCGGCCGGTAGTGCCGCAGTCCGCTGCGCGCCACCAGCGGCAGCATCACGACCACCCCCATCAGGTAGCGCAGGAACTGGGTCTGGAACGGCTCCAGCGCCATGGCCAGCCCGCGCATCAGCGAATTCAGCAGGACGAACAGCAAGCCGGCCGCGCCGGACCAGAGCAGGCCGCGCACGGTGGCGTCGAGCCGGGAAACCCGCCACTGCGCTATCGCCGCATGCCGCACCAGGGCATGGCGCTTGGCCATCAGCCGCCGGTCTTCACGACGATGCGGCCGCGCACCTGTCCGGCCATCAGCTTGTGCGCCGCTTCGATCGCGCCTCCCAGCGGAATCTCGGTCGTGATGGTTTCCAGCAGTCGGGGGTCGAGGTCGGTGGCGAGCCGCGCCCAGGCCTGCTGCCGCAGCGCCATCGGCGCCATCACGCTGTCGATGCCCAGCAGCGAGATGCCGCGCAGGATGAAGGGCGCCACGCTGGCGGGGAAGTCCAGCCCCTGCGCGAGGCCGCAGGCGGCCACCGCGCCGCCGTAGCGCAGCTGCGCACAGGCGTTGGCCAGCGTATGGCTGCCCACGGCGTCCACCGCGCCGGCCCAGCGCTCCTTTTGCAGCGGCTTGCCCGGTGCCGAGAGTTCGCCGCGGTCGATCACGCCGCTGGCGCCGAGGGCGTGCAGGTAGTCGGCTTCGCCAGCCTTGCCGGTGGCCGCCACCACCTGGTGCCCCAGCCTGGCCAGCAGCGCGATCGCCACCGAGCCGACGCCACCGGTGGCGCCGGTGACCAGCACCTCGCCTTGGCCGGGTCGCAGGCCATGCCGTTCGAGCGCCAGCACGCACAGCATCGCGGTGTAGCCGGCGGTGCCGATCGCCATGGCCTGCCGGGCGTCGAACACGTCGGGCCGCCGGACCAGCCACTGGCTTTTCAGCCGCGCCTTGCCGGCCAGGCAACCCTTGTGCGTCTCGCCCACGCCGAAACCATTGAGCACCACGCGGTCACCGGCTTGCCAGTCGGGCGAACTGCTCTCCACCACGCTGCCGGCACCGTCGATCCCCGCGACCATCGGCCAGCTGCGCACCACCGGCGACCGGTTCGTGATCGCCAGCCCGTCCTTGTAGTTCAAGGTGGAGTATTCGATGGCGACGGTCACGTCGCCTTCCGGCAGGAAACTGTCGTCGACCGCGCGCACGGTGGCGCCGAAGTCGGGGTTCTTCTCCAGGACCAGCGCATCGAACATGACTTTGTCTCCCCGCGGCGTGATCACGCCGCTTGTTGTCCGAGCGCCTTCACCAGCTGGCTGCTGGTGTTGCGCAGGCGTTGCGCCAGCAACTGCGTCAGCTTCACCAGCAGCTTGGCGCCGATCTCCGGGCGCGACTGGATCAGGCGCGCCACCGCGAGCCGGTCCAGGACGACCGCTTCCACTTCGCTCAAGGCCCAGCAGCTGGCGTAGCGCGGCTCGCCGTCGAACATCGACATCTCGCCAAGCACGGCCCCGGTCCGCAGCACCGCCAGCCGCGTGTTGTCGCCGCGCACCTCGCGCTCCCCCTCGGGGCCGATGCGCTTGCCGACGTCCACCGTGCCGCGCAGCAGCAGCAGCAGCCAGTCGTCGGCCGAGCCCTCCACGATCAGCATCTGCCCCGGCTGCGCCTTGATGTGCAGCATCAGGACGCCGAGCGCATCGACTTCGGCCGGCTTGAAGTCCTGCAGCAGCGCGCTTTGCTCCAGCAGGCCCGGCCATTGCGACAGGCGCTCGCACGGCCCCAGCACCTCGAGTCCGGCGGCGCGGATGCGCTGTTCCAGGGGTTCGGCGGCCATGGGAGCGTCAGCGCCGCTGCAGCCAGGCAGCGATGTCCTGCGCCGCCGCGTCCGTGGCCGCGACCAGCGCACGCACGCCGCCGGGGGCGTCGGCGCTGGTCGCCGGACGCTCCACGTCGAAGCTGCGCTGCGCCACCAGCCTTTCGCCGGCGCCACTGCTTTCCAGCAGGGTCGCCCGGATGCGCAGCACCCCGCGGCTGTCGCTGGCGCTCGCGAACACCTGGCTGAACTCCTCCAGCTCCAGGCGCAGCACGGGTGGCACCCCGCCGCCACGCCGCGCCAGTGCCGAGCCGGCCGCGGCATCGAGCACCGGCCGGTCCTTGCCCAGTACGTCGCGCAGGCGTTGGCGCAGCAGCTGCGCCGGGGGGGCGCTCCACTTGGCGAACGCGTAGGGCAGCAGCTGGTTCTGGTCCTGGTAGGCCAGCCGGTAAAGCAGCGCGGTGGTGTCCAGGATGCCGCTGGTCTCCACTTCCGGCAGCACCAGCGGGCCGCGGCTGGTGGTGGCGGTGCTCGCCGGCGCCGGCGCCGAAGGGCCGAAGTCGTACATCGTCTGGCGCACCGGCTTGTCGGGTAGCGCGCTGCAGGCCGCCAGGGCCGCCAACAGCAACAGGGTGAAGACGCGTTTCATCGGGCACTCCTGGAGCCGAAGCCCGGTTCGCCGGGGCCGGGCTTGGGCGGCCCGTCGCCATACAACAAGGCCTGCGGGTTCTCGGTGAGGTCGTTCACCGCGCGATTGAGCGAGCGAACGGTGCGCGTGGTCTCTTCGGCCACGCGGTTCAAGCGCGGCAGGGTCGTCGAGCTGAAGCTCTCGGCCGCGCCGGCCAAGGCGTCCGTGCCTTCGGTCAGCCGATCGAGCGGGCCGCCGCTGGCGTTGAGCCGCTGGGCCGTCTGGCCGAACTGGGTCGCCGTATTGCCGACCTCGCCGACCGCCTTCTGCACGCTGCGCATGGTGACGGTGGCTTCGGCCAAGGCAGGATCCAGTCGCTTGGTCACGGTGTCTTGCAGGTTGCTGGTGAGCTGCGTCGCGTTGTCTGCCGCCTTGCCGAGGTTGTCCAGGGCAGTGGCCACGCGCTTCTGGTTCTCGTCCCCGAGCACCCGGTTGACGCGTTCGCTCACCTCCTGCACGCGGTCGAGGATGACCAGGCCGCGTTCCTCCAGCAGCGACAGGATGCCGGGCCGCAGCGGGATGCGCGGCGGCACTTCGTCGTTCGGCTGCAGGCGCGGCGCCGGCTTGCCTTCGTCGGACAGTTGCACGAACGCCAACCCGGTCACGCCCTGGAAGCTGAGCACCGCGAAGGTGTCGCGCGTCAGCGGCGTGTCGCGGTCCACCTCCAATTTCACCAGCACGTTGCCCACGACCTTCGGATCGAACCCGATCTTGGACACCTTGCCGACGTCCACGCCGCGAAAGCGCACCGGCGCCTGCTCCTGCAAGCCGGTGACGGTCTCCCGGGTCGAGATCTCGTAGGTGTCGCGTACCGCGGTGTCGCGTGTCAGCCAGGCGGCCAGCACCAGCACCAGCACGGTCAGCGCGGTGACGAAGAGGCCGGCGGCCATGGCATGGGCCTTGTTTTCCATAGCGCTATTTAACCTCCTGGAAGCTGTGGATGCGTTCATCGCGCTCGCGACGGGGTACACCGGAGTGCAGGCGTAGGCGCGGGACGCTGTCCAGGCTCGCCGCCTGGACAGCGTCTCGCAACACCCGCCTGCGCTTCGGGGTGCCCCGTCCCGGAGGGTGAGGCCCTGGGACCAGCATCGATCCAATCACATGGTTCATAGGGCCTTACGCGAGTGCGAGGAATGCATTCACAGCTTCCTTAGATTGCGAACGGGTATTCGCGCAGCAGTTCCATTGCGCGCTGGCCGCGTTCGCCCAGGAAAAAGTCTTCGATGAAAGGATGGCGGAAGGCGATCACGTCGCGCGGCTTGGCCGTGACGATCACGCGCTGGTCCGCCAGCACCGCGATGCGCGTGGACAGCTCGAACAAGGTGTCCAGGTCATGGGTGACCATGATGACCGTCAACGCCAGGTCGCGGTGCAGCGAGCGCAGCAGGCGCACGAAGCCGTCGGAACTGTCCGGGTCCAGCCCGGCGGTCGGCTCGTCCAGCAGCAGCAAGGGCGTATCCATGATCAGCGCGCGCGCCACCGCGGCGCGATGATCATTCCACCGGAGAGCTCGGACGGGCGCTTGTCGGCGTCGGCGGGCTTGAGGCCCACCATCTGCAGCTTGACCATGGCCGCTTCCTCGATCAGCTTGGGCGGCAAGGTCTTCAGCTCGCGCAGCGGAAAGGCGATGTTCTCCAGCACGCTGAAGGCGGAAAACA
>JAQGMY010000340.1 GCA_028292105.1 Ramlibacter sp. | reverse complement strand
TGGGCGCGCTCAGCGTGCTGGCGGCACTGGTCTTCCTGGTCCTGAAGATCATCTTCTGGGATGAATTCGCGATGGGCATGGCGCCCCTGATGATCGGCATGTTCTTCATGTTCGGCGTGATGATGTTTTTCGTCGGCATCCTGGGCGAGTACATCGCTTCGATCCACACCTACGTGCAGCGGCGCCCGGTGGTGGTGGAGCGCGAGCGGCTCAATTTCCCGCCGGACGCATGAAGCAGCCTTCCCGTGCGGCGCTGATCGGCCTGTATGTCGTGAGCGTCTTCCCAGGGCTCGCCCGTGTCTCGCAATCCTTCAGCGCTTTCGTCGTTGACACCTGGGAGGACACCCTCTCGAGCTCCCGGCTGTATCCCTGGGCCGGCATTCCGGCGGAACCGAAGATCCAGAGCCTCGTGGAGTACGTGCTCCTCACCGTCATGCTGGGTCTGGTGCTTGCGTTTGCTTTCCTGTACCACGCGAGGCACCGCGCGCCATTGATCATGACGCGCGCGCAAAAGGTGGCAGTGTGTGCCTACCTGTTGCTTTGCTTCCTGCTCCCACTGGGCTTCGAGAAAGCCGGCCCTGCTGCGGTCTGGTTCCTGGTGGCGGCGGCGCTTCCCGCGTACGCCGTGCACTACTCCACCTTGAGCAGCGTCGGGCCGCTCGCCGAGGGCGGTCCCCGCCGCTCGTGGTATCGGGAAGCTTGCGCAGTGGCGCTGGTGGCACTGCTGGTCGCGCTTTACGCCACCGCGTGGAGCCCGAAGCTGCGTTTCATGAACGAATACGCCGAACTGCCCGAACAAACCCGGCTGGACAGCGGCAAGTGGGTGGACAACAGCACCTTCCTGCGCGAACAGGCCATCCCCGGCCACTACGCCGCAGATCCGTGCAAGGGGGAGGTGGTGCAGGGACTGTGCGTGACGATTCCACGCAACGCCTTCGACTCCATCACCCAGCCCTTCGATCTTTTCCCGAGTGGAAGCGGTCTCCATTACAGCTGGGAAGATGAAAAACTCAGGACTTACCGCAAGCCGACCGAAGAAGAATGCCTGCTGATTTCTGCGCTGATGAACAGCCCCGAGCAGCTCTGTACCGGCCTGAACGCGCGCAAGGTGACGGCCAGCTTCTCCGCCGAGACGCAGGAGTACTACCTGAAGAACAAGCAGGAGCTGCGCGCGCAAACCGAGCTTGGCCGGTTCTTCTTTCACCACGCGTACCTCTACCTGCCGGTGCTCCACCTGTTCAACGCGGAGCGCGGCGCCGGCGCCGACACTGCGAAACTGCCGATGCAATATGGCACCGGGCTCTCGCAAACGTTCGCCAAAGTACTGGAATGGACCGGCAGCGCTTCGTTTCAGCACTACTTCACCCTCTACTGGGTAGGACCCGGGCTGTATGCGGTGCTCACCGCGCTGGCGGTGTTCGTCATCACCGGGCGGGTGAACCTTGCCCTCGCCGCCTGCGCGTTCGTCATCGCGCTGCTGCCCTTCCAGACGACCGAGGCGCTGCGCATGGCGCCGGGCTTCAATCCCTGGCGCCACCTGCCGGACCTGGCCTGCTTCGTCGCCGTCGCGATCAACACCCGTCGCCCTGGCCTTGCCAGCGCATTGCTGCGCGCCGCGGCGCTCGGGCTGATGTTCTGGTGGAATCGTGAATTCGGCCTCTTCATGCTGGCCGCCAGCGGCGCCTGGCACGTGATGTCGGCAATCCAGCGCGGCCGGGTCTCCCCCATCGGCGGCTGGCTGCTGGAGCTGGCCGCGGCCGGCTTGGTCTTCGTCCTCGGCGACTCCGGCCCGGCCAGCGCATTGACTTTCTACAACCTGATCGGCGTCGGCGCACCGATCACCAACTGGTCGCAGGTGCAGCTCTATGCAGTGCTCTGGCTGCTGCTGCTCGGGTGGGTGGCCTGGATGCGCTTTGCGCGCAACGCGGTGAACAGTCCCAAGCAGGCGGCAGAGCTCGACGTCGCCGGGGTCGGGATCTGCTACGCGGCCTGCGCAACGGTCTACGGGCTGTGGAATCCGTCCCCACAGCATTTTTCAGTGGTGTGGATCTGCGCCGCCGTGCCGCTTGCTGCCCTCCTGGACTGGAGCATCGACAGATGGCACGGGCTGCTGGAGGTGCCGCCGGACTGGACACGGCGCTACCTCACCATCGCACTGTGCACGTACGCGGTGCTGGCGTCCGTCACCGCGATGTGGCGCACGGAGCAACAGTTCTCGACGCTCTTCACCCAGCACAAGGCCCACGAGTGGCGGCTCCCGGGGCTGGTCGGGGTTTCGACCGGGGACTCCGCCCCGCTGGTGGAGTCGCTGGCACTGATCGAAAAGGTCCAGCCCGCCGGCGGCGTGGTCCTGCTATCGCGTTTCGACGTACTGCTGCTCACGGCTTCCCAGCGGGGCAGCCGCCTGCCCTTCGTCGATGTCCCGAGCGCACTGATCGGCTGGCCTCTGGTGCACGCCATGCAGCAGCAGATCTCCGCGCTGAAACCGGCTGTGATCTTCATGGACACGGACGTGCGCGCCAGTCGTGAGTGGCAGATGATGGACGAGGACTGGAACAAGGAGCGCTCGCCCACCATGCGGTCGCTGTACAAGAGCGGCGGCAGTGGCGCCTTCCTCCACGACCAGGGCCTGGATTCAATGGCTCCTGACGAGCAGTCACCCCTTTACCAGCGACTGGGCCACCTGGCGGCGATGGGCATGCTGGCACGTCTGCTATCCACTTGCTACGCGCCCGCGGAATCGGGCGGCCTCCTGCAGGTCTGGCGCCGCACCTGCGCTGGCTGAACCGAGGCCGAACGGACATGACCCTGAGCTCCCGCATCCTTCATTTCTGGCGCTCGCTCGAGCCGCGCTGGCAACGCGCGCTCGTCGTGACGGTGCTGGTTGCAGTCACCGCGAGCGTGGCCGGTGCAGTGGCGACTCTGCTGCTCGGCAAAGTGCAGTTCGACTGGAACCGGCCGCTGTTCATGTGGGCGCCCGTACCGGCCGTTCCGAAGCTGGTCATGCTGGCCACCTATGGCGGCTTGCTCGCAGTCGGCATGGCGCTGATCGCCTTCCTGATCCGGCGAGCCGCGACCGTCGACGAGATCGTCCCGGCCCTGTCCGGCGCAGCGCGTCTTGCTTCCCGGCGCATCCTGCAGACGACACCGGCCCAAGCCTACATCCTGGTGCTCATCGCATCCTTGCCCCTGGTGTGGGCGCTCGCCGTCAAGCCCTTCCAGGTGCCGAACGAATTCCTGGCGCTGACTTCGCAGACGATCGGTACCGACGGCGTGGTGCGGGACAACCTGGACTTCATCCGGCGCACCGGGCTCGAAGGAATGGAAATCCCGCTGGCCGACAGCGCGGCGGCTTTCCTTCGTATCCGCCTGCGGCCCGAGGCCCGGGCCAGCGCGCGCACGTTGGCCATCGAGCTGCCGGAGCTGTACTGGTTCGACGCCCGGCGCAATGAGTTCGAGATCCAGCGCATCGACAATGTCGTGCAGTACCAGGCCTTGCTCGCCCTGGCCACGCCGGCCGACCTGCCCGCGCTGCGCAAGCGTTTCGTCGCCGACCTGCTGTCCGGGCTCGAGTTCGCCGGACGCCGCTACACGGAAGAGGAAAAGGAGTTTCTGCGCAGCAACCGGCCCGAGTTGGAGCGGGCCTTGGTCCTCGGGCGGTTCTTCTACCACCACAATTTCATCTTCTCGGCAGCTGTTGCCCAGGCTGTCGATCCCGCCACCGTTACCGGCTCGCAGTACGGCAAGGGGCTCACCCAGGCGTTCGCCGCAGTCCTGAGAATGACGCCGGAGCCATGGCGCTTCAACGCCTATCTGCTGCTGCTCTATGCGGGCTATCCCTTGTACCTGGCCCTGGTGTACGTCTGTGCCCGCGGCTGTGGCCTGCGCGGCTGGCCGCTCGCCCTGGTGACAGCGTGCACCGTGCTCAGCTACCTCATGAGCGAGATCGAGACCGTGCGCCTCGGCGTAGGGCTGGCGCCTTGGCGCCACTTCCTCGATATCGCAGTCATCTATGCGGTCTTCCGGGTCGTGTCGAAACGCCGATGGCAGGACTGCCTGCTGCTGCTCGCGCTCGTATCGGCGGGCATCTACTGGTCGCGCGAGATGGGCCTCTTCATCGGCCTGGCGGCGGCCGGCGCGCTCGGCATCACCGCGCTCGTGCAGAAGGACCGGCGGAGCCTGGTGCTCGTGTTTTTGCTGCTGGTGGCCCAGGTGGCAATCTGGAAGATCTCCAATCCGCATGCGCAAACCTTGATGGTCGCGACATTGCTCGGCGTCAACACCCCGGGCCTTCCCTGGGGCTTCGTCTGGGCAACCGCAGCCAGCATCGGAGCGATGCTGGCGTGCTGGTTCTGGCTCCTGCGAGCGCTGGACATCCCGAAAGCCAAGGGCAAGCTCCTGGCCGAGTGGGTGGTGGTCGGCACGGTCGTCCTGTACGCTGCGGCGTCCGCCGTGTACCTGATGTACTACCCGCGTCCGCATCACCTCGCGCCCTATTTCCCGGCCCTCAGCGTGGGCGCGCTGCTCGGATTCGACCTGATGCTGCGCGCCCGCGGCGGCCAGCGCGCGGTGATCCTGCTGCGTCGCGCTACGCCGGCGCTCATCGCAGCCGTGGTGGCCTGCACGCTGTTCCTGGGCGTGCTGCGCGCGACGGAGGCGTTCCTGGAGCATCGCATCTTCGCCAAGCACGTCATGCACGACTGGCGCATGCCCGCGGCGCAGCTCCAGAGCACGGCGTCGCCACGCCTGCTGGAGCAAAGCGTGGCCCTGATCCGGTCCCGGAGCAAGCAAGCGGAAGTCGACGTCCTCTCGCCGTGGGATGTGGTCCTGCTGCCGCTGGCGGGTCGGGGCAAGAACGGCCCCTTCGTCGTCTCCTTCGACAGCTTGCTGACCGAGGTGGAGGTCATACGGCTGGCGGATCACCTGGTGCTGAACGGCGGTGATGTCATCTTCGTTGATACCCGCCTCGTGGAGGGGCGATATGAGCTGCCCCTGCTTGAGCAGGCCTATATGAAAGACCGCGTGCGCGCTTCCGTCCTGCGCCTGCGGGCGCACGCCGGCCTCCGCCATGTATTCGCCCGCATCGAGCCCTGCTTCGAGTTGGTCGAAAAGGGACCGTTGATCAGCGCCTACCGCCGCGTGTCGAGGCAGTGCGCCTCAAAATGATGCGCGGCAACCCGGCGCT
>JAQGMY010000306.1 GCA_028292105.1 Ramlibacter sp. | reverse complement strand
CCCCAGTCGACCCCGCCCTGCCTGAACTTGACCGCCTTGGCGCGCAGCATGGTGTGCGGGAAGTCGACGTTCCACTCGTGCGGCGGAACGTAGGGGCACTTGGTCATGTAGCAGAGGTCGCACAGGTAGCACTGGTCGACGACCTTCCAGTAGTCCTGCTTGTCCACCCCGTCGACTTCGCCGGTCTTGCTCTCGTCGACCAGGTCGAACAGGGTCGGGAAGGCACCGCACAGGCTGACGCAACGGCGGCAGCCGTGGCAGATGCCGAAGATGCGCTCCAGCTCGTCGAAGGTGGCGCCCTGGTCGTGGTAGCCAGGGGACTTCCATGCGATGGGGTGGCGCGTCGGCGCCTCGAGATTGCCTTCGCGAGCCATGGGTTCCATTCGCCTGGTTGATTTCGGGCGCGGGGAGCGCCCCCATCCCGGCCTCCCCCGGCGGGGGAGGGAGGAAGAAGCTCAGTCGGCGAGTTCGTTCAGGGCGCGCGTATAGCGATTGGCGTGCGAGCGCTCCGCCTTGGCGAGGGTCTCGAACCAGTCGGCGATCTCGTCGTGGCCTTCTTCGCGGGCCGTCTTGGCCATGCCCGGGTACATGTCCGTGTACTCGTGGGTTTCACCGGCGACGGCGGCTTTCAGGTTGTCGCGGGTGGGGCCGATCGGCAGGCCGGTGGCGGGGTCGCCGCACTGCTCCAGCCATTCCAGGTGGCCGTGCGCGTGGCCCGTCTCGCCTTCCGCGGTGGAACGGAACAGGGCCGCGACATCGTTCTGGCCCTCCACGTCGGCCTTGTTCGCGAAGTACAGGTAGCGGCGATTCGCCTGGCTTTCGCCCGCGAACGCGGCCTTCAGGTTCTCTTCCGTCCTGGATCCCTTGAGTGCGGCCATGGAACTCTCCTGTCGTGGTGGATGCCCGATTAACCGAGTCCTGCGTGCGGAAGTCAAGGGCTTGGAGTGGCGAAGCCGTTACGATATAGTAAACGCATTACGTTTAGTTGAATCCGGAGCACCCATGGCCGCCGTTCTGAAGAACCCGCAGGCACTGCCCGCACCCGCCCCCATCCACCAGCTGCATCACTACGCCTACCGGGCGAAAGATGCAGAGGAAACGCGGCACTTCTACGAGGACATCCTCGGCCTGCCGCTGTACCACATCATCCAGAGCGACGTGGTGCCGAGCACGGGCGAGTACTGCCCCTACACGCACTTCTTCTTCCGGCTGCAGGACGGCTCGTTCATCGCCTTCTTCGACCTCGGCGACGACCAGGCGGCGGAGCCCTCGCCCAACACGCCCGCGTGGGTGAACCACATCTCCTTCCGCGTGGATTCGACGCAGGCGCTGGAAGACATGAAGGCCCGGCTCGAAGCGCATGGGGTCGAAGTGCTGGGGGTCACCGACCACCACATCTTCCACAGCATCTACTTCTTCGACCCGAACGGCGTGCGCCTGGAGCTGACCGCGCAGCTGGCCGACGAATTCCAGATGCTGCAGGAGAGCAAGACCGCGCACGCGCGGCTGGACGAGTGGACCGCGCGCAAGAAGCAATGGCGCCAGGACCGCGCCGAAGGCAAGCAGGCAGCGCCGCTGAAGCCGCAGCGCAACGATCGCCCCGAGTTCGCCAAGAAATGACGGCGCCGGCATCCGCGGCCTGATCCGCGACCCACTCCAATTTCAGGAGGAGACACATGGCGGAGCGATATGCCGAGACGGCGCATGCCAACGGCTACCAGTTCACCCAGGGCAGCGGCTACGAGCTGCCCGAGTACCCGTTCACGGAGCCGCCGGAGATCGCCTCGGGCCGCGCCAGCCGGCACCCGGTGGTCATCGTCGGCGCCGGCATCACGGGCCTCACGCTGGCCTGCGCGCTGGCGCAGTACGGCATTGCGGCCGTGGTGCTGGACGAAGACAACACCGTCGGCGTCAAGGGCGCGTCGTCGCGGGGGATCTGCTACACGCAGAAATCGCTGGAGATCTTCAAGCGCCTGGGCGTGTACGAGCGCATCGCGGCCAAGGGCATCCAGTGGAGCGTGGGCCGGACCTTCGCCGGCCAGGACGAGGTCTATTCCTTCGACCTGCGCCAGCAGAGCGCGTACAACCTGTCGGCGCAGCCGCCCTTCATCAACATCCAGCAGTTCTACATCGAGGGCTACCTGGTCGAGCGCATCTATGAACTCGGCCACGTCGAGTTGCGTTGGCAGAACCGCGTGCAGGCGTTCGAGCAGGACGGCGAAGGCGGTACGCTGACCGTGTCCACGCCGGCGGGCGACTACCAGCTGCGCGCCGACTACGTGATCGACGCCACCGGCTGCCACAGCCCGTTTCGCGAATGGGTGGGCGCGTCGGTCACGGCGAAGAAGGGCGACGACCGCTGGTGCATTGCCGACGTCCGCTTCACCAAGCACCCGCCGGTGGAGCGCCACACCTGGATCGAGGCGCCCTTCAATGAAAACCGGGCGGTGTGGCAGCACCTGATGGCCGACGACGTATGGCGCATCGACTACCAGATGGCGCCCGACGCCGACCCCGCGCATGTGAGCCGCGAAGACGTGGTGCGCGAAAGGCTGGCCAGGCAGTTCGGCCCCGATGTCGGCGTCGAGATCGTCTGGGTCGGACCGTACGCCTACCGCAGCGAGTGCGTCGATGCGATGCGGCACGGCCGCGTGTTCTTCATGGGGGACGCCGCCAAGGTCGTGAGCCCTTTCGGCGCCCGCGGCGGCAACACCGGCATCGCCGATGCGGACAACCTGGCCTGGAAGCTGGCAGCGGTGCTGAAGGGCCGTGCCGCCCCCGCGCTCCTGGACAGTTACCACGAGGAAAGGCACGAGGCCGCGCGGCAGAACGTGCTGGTCACCAACCGCACCGCCCGCTTCCTGCGCCCCGCCACGCCGCTCGAAAAGCTTTTTCGCGATGCCACTTTGAGCCTGGCCCGGCAGCATGTCTTCGCCCGCCAGTTCGTCAATACCGGGCGGATGGCGATCGCCAATCCGTACACCCGCTCCAGCGCCTGCGACGCCTCTGGCGGCCAGTCGGTGCAGAACGTCACCTTCCATTGGGCGGATGGCAGCCAGGGAGAGATGAGCGACCTGCTGCGCTGGGCCGACGGCCGGCTGTTGCTGCTGCTTTTCGGCGCCGCTTCGCCGGCCGCGCTGCAACGGCTGCGTGGCCTGTGCGAGACCGCGCCCGTGGTCTGCGTGCAGGTGCTGGGCGCCGACGACAGCCCCGGCGCCCTGGAGCACGTGCGCGACGCCAAGGGCCACCTGCAAGGCGCCTGCCATGTCTTCGGCCATGCCTGGGCACTGGTGCGGCCCGACAGCTACGTGGCCGCCACCGGCGAAAGCGTCGACTCCGCGCTGGTGCACGCGCTGGGCCGCGCCCTGGGTGCGGCACTGGAGGAGGAACAAGCATGAAGACCCAGCTGAACCTGCAGGATGCCGACGGTTTCTACGAACAGCTGCTGGATGCCCACGAGGGGCTTGGCACCGAACAGTCGGCCTTGCTCAACGCCCGCCTGATCCTGTTGCTGGCCAACCAGGTCGGCGATACCCGTGTCCTGAAGGAGTGCGTCGAGGCGGCCCGGCAGCTTGCCTGAGCAGGGCCCGTAAAATCGCCCGGGTGAGCACTGAACAACCTGGGCTGAACAGCCTCTCCAAGTCCTTCGAGCCGGCCGCCATCGAGGCGCGATGGGGCCCGCTGTGGGAACAGCGTGGCTATGCCGTCGCCGGCTACCGCGGCACCGGCCAGCCCAGGGAGGGCGAGCCCTCCTTCGCCATGCAGCTGCCGCCGCCGAACGTGACGGGCACGCTGCACATGGGGCACGCCTTCCAGCACACCATCATGGACAGCCTGGCGCGCTACCACCGCATGCGCGGCTTCAACACCCTCTGGGTCCCCGGCACCGACCACGCCGGCATCGCCACCCAGATCGTGGTGGAGCGCCAGCTGCAGGAGCAAGGCACCAGCCGCCAGGAGCTCGGCCGCGAGAACTTCGTGAAGAAGGTCTGGGAGTGGAAGGAAAAGTCCGGCAACACCATCACCACCCAGATGCGCCGCATGGGCGACAGCGTGGACTGGTCGCACGAGTACTTCACGATGGACGAGAAGCTCTCCACCATCGTGACGGAGACCTTCGTACAGCTGTACCGGCAGGGCCTCATCTACCGCGGCAAGCGGTTGGTGAACTGGGATCCGGAACTCAAGACCGCCGTGTCCGACCTCGAAGTGGAAAGCGAGGAGGAGGACGGCTTCCTCTGGCACATCCGCTATCCGCTCAGCGACGGGTCCGGGCACCTGACGGTGGCGACCACGCGGCCCGAGACCATGCTGGGGGACGTCGCCGTGATGGTCCATCCGGAGGACGAGCGCTACGCCCACCTGGTCGGCAAGACCGTCAAGCTGCCGCTGGTGGGTCGCGACATCCCGGTGATCGCGGATGCGTACGTGGACAAGGCTTTCGGCACCGGCGTGGTCAAGGTCACGCCGGCGCACGACCCGAACGACTACGCGGTGGGCCAGCGGCACCAGCTGCCGATCATCGGCGTGCTGACCCTGGACGCGAAGATCAATGACAACGCGCCCGCTGCCTATCGCGGACTGGATCGCTTCGTCGCCCGCAAGAAGGTCGTGGCCGACCTCGAAGCCCAGGGCCTGCTCGAGGAGACCAGGAAGCACAAGCTGATGGTGCCGCGCTGCGCCCGCACCGGCCAGGTGGTGGAGCCCATGCTCACCGACCAGTGGTTCGTGGCGATGACAAAGGTGAGCGACCAGGACCCGACCGGCAAATCGATCGCCGGGAAGGCGATCGACGCGGTGGAGAGCGGCGCGGTGCGCTTCGTGCCCGAGAACTGGGTCAACACCTACAACCAGTGGATGAAAAACATCCAGGACTGGTGCATCTCGCGCCAGCTCTGGTGGGGCCACCGGATCCCCGCCTGGTACGACGAGGACGGCCAGGTGATCGTCGCCCGCGACGAAGCCGAAGCCCAGGCCCAGGCTCCGGGCAAGAAGCTCACGCGGGATCCCGATGTGCTGGACACCTGGTACTCCTCGGCGCTGGTCCCCTTCTCGACGCTCGGCTGGCCGGCCAGGACACAGGACATGGCCCTGTACCTTCCTTCCTCCGTGCTGGTGACCGGCTACGACATCATCTTCTTCTGGGTCGCCCGGATGATCATGATGACCACGCACTTCACCGGGCAGGTGCCGTTCCGCGAGGTCTACATCCACGGCGTGGTGCGTGACGCCCAAGGCAAGAAGATGAGCAAGTCGGAGGGCAACGTGCTCGATCCGGTCGACCTGATCGACGGCATCAGCCTGCCACCGCTGCTGGACAAGCGCACCACCGGTTTGCGCAAGCCGGAGACGGCGCCCACGGTTCGCAAGAACACCGAGAAGGAATTTCCCGAAGGCATCCCCGCGTTCGGCGCCGACGCCCTGCGCTTCACCTTCGCCTCGCTGGCGACGCTGGGCCGCTCGGTCAACTTCGATGCCAAGCGCTGCGAGGGCTACCGCAACTTCTGCAACAAGCTCTGGAACGCGACGCGCTTCGTGCTGATGAATTGCGAAGGGCAGGACCTCGCGGAGCAGGACGCGACGCTCACCGCCCCCGACCGCTGGATCATCTCGCGCCTGCAGAAGGCCGAAGCGGACGTCGCCAGGGGCTTCTCCGAGTACCGCCTGGACAACGTCGCCAACACGCTCTACCAGTTCGTCTGGGACGAGTACTGCGACTGGTACCTGGAGATCGCCAAGGTGCAGATCCAGACCGGCACGAGCGCGCAGCAGCGCGGAACGCGGCGCACCCTGATCCGCGTGCTGGAAGCGACCCTGCGCCTGGCGCATCCGGTGATCCCCTTCATGACGGAGGAGCTGTGGCAGAAGGTGGCGCCCGTGGCCGGCACGACCGGCGACTCGATCAGCGTCGCCCCCTATCCCCAGGCAAATCCGGCGAACATCAGCGCGGATGCCGAAGCCTGGATGACCCGGCTGAAGGCCGTGGTCGACGCCTGCCGCAACCTGCGCGGCGAGATGAACGTTGCGCCCAGCACGCGCTTGCCCGCCTATGTGGTCGGCGATGCGGCCTTCGTGCGCGAAGCGGCGCCCGTGCTGCAGGCGCTGGCGAAGCTGAGCGAAGTACGCGTCTTCGACGATGAGCGCGAGTGGGCCGCTGCCATCACCGAGAACAAGAGCTCGGCGCCGATCGCCGAGGCTGGCGACATTCGTGTTTGCCTGCACGTACAGGTAGATGTTGCCGCGGAGAGGGCTCGCCTGACCAAGGAAGTGGCCCGCCTGCAAGCTGAAGTCGCCAAGGCCAACGGCAAGCTCTCGAACGAAGCCTTCGTCGCCAAGGCACCGGTGGCGGTGATCGAGCAGGAGCGCAAGCGGATCGCCGAGTTCACGGCCACCTTGCAGAAGATGCAGGCCCAGCTGGACCGTCTGGACGCCTAACGGCGGCCGAACCCCGAGTCGCCGCCTTCCAGGCCCATCGGGCCGCTGATCAGGTTGTCGAACTGGGTGTTGCCGCTGCGCGGGCGGCTCAGGATGCCGTCGAGCCGCTGGGCGACGTGCCAGCTGGCGCGCACGTGCGACTCGCGGGTGTCCGAACCGATGCGATGCGTGAGCACCAGGTTCGGCAACGCGTGCAGCGGGCTGCCGCGGGCGACGAAGCCCGGCTCCACGTTGTCCAGCAGGGCCGCTTCGATGCGGCCGTCGGCCAGCGCCTTGGCCAAGGCCTCGTGCTGGAACAGGGCACTGCGGGTGGTGCCCACCCAGACCTGCCCCGGCTTGCAATGCGCCAGCACCTTGTCGTTGACGAATCCTTCGTAGCGGGAAGCGTAGAGCACCTGCACCGCCACGGCATCCGACTGGGCGACGAGGTCCTGCAGCCCCACCGGCCGTACGCCCAGCCGCTGCCAGATGGGCGCGGTACTGTGCACGGCCGGGTCGTAGCCGATCAGCCTGGCGCCCAGCGCAGCCAGCATCAAGGCGAACGCATGCGCCGAAGGGGCGAGGCCGAACAGGCCGACAACACTGCTGTGCAGTTCGCGACCCGCCCCGCTGACCGCCGGCCGGTCGCCGGCGACACCGCGCCGATACAACGACAGCAGGCTGGCGAGCAGGAACTCGGCGTTCGAACGCACGTGGGCATTGGTGGCAACGATCACCCGCACCTTGCGGTCCCGGCAAGCCTCGAGGTCGGTGTCTTCGGTACCGTCGCTGGTGCGCGCCACGGCTCGCAGCACCGGCGCGAAGTCGAGCAGTTCCCGGGTAATGGACACCTTGCGTGGCAGTACCACGCTCTGCACGTTGTAGAGCTCGCGCCGCAGCGCGCCGGGATCGTCGGCCAGGTCGGGTCGGCAGGCGACTTGGTGGCGGGCCTCCAGCCAGGCCTGAGCCTCGGGAACCAGCCGCTCGAGCAGAAGGATTTCCAAACCAGATTCCTTGTTCCCGGCACCGGAGCCGATGGTCTTCCCGCAGAATCGATGGTCCCGGCACCGCGCTGGCAGTCCCCAACCTCGTCAATTCCACCGGTCGATGAAAAAGTACACAAATATTAACAAAGCCGTGTTTCCTGTGGCAGGCCTTGGCACGCGCTTTCTTCCGGCCACCAAGGCGTCGCCCAAAGAGATGTTGCCGGTCGTGGACAAACCGCTGATCCAGTACGCCGTGGAAGAAGCGTACGAAGCCGGGATCCGGCACATGGTTTTCGTCACAGGCAAGAACAAGCGGGCCATCGAGGACCATTTCGACACAGCCTACGAGCTGGAAAACGAGCTGGAGGCCGCCGGAAAGACGGAATTGCTCAACCTGGCCCGCTCCGTCGCCCCCGACGACATGAATTGCTCCTTCGTCCGGCAGCCGCGCGCCTTGGGCCTGGGCCACGCGGTGCTCTGCGCCGAGCCCATCGTGGGCGACGAGCCCTTTGCCGTGCTGCTGGCGGACGACCTGATGACGGGGCTGGACGGTGGACGCGGCGTGCTGGGCCAGATGGTCGAGCAGTTCCTCGAGGTCCAGACGTCCATGCTGGCGGTGCAGGAAGTGCCACTCGAGCAGGTCAAGCGCTACGGCATCGTGGCGGGCGACCCGGTGAGCGACCGCCTGATCAAGGTTCGGCAGATGGTGGAGAAACCGTCACCAGACCAGGCCCCTTCCCGGCTGGGGGTGGCTGGCCGCTATGTGCTGACGCCAGCGGTCTTCGCGAAGATCCGCAACCAGCCGCGCGGCAGCGGCGGCGAGATCCAGCTCACCGACGGCATCGCGCAGCTGATCGACACCGAAGGCGTGCACGCCTATCTGTATGAAGGCAAGCGCTACGACTGCGGCGCCAAGGACGGCTTCCTCGAAGCAACCGT
>JAQGMY010000304.1 GCA_028292105.1 Ramlibacter sp. | reverse complement strand
CGGGCGCGGCCGCTCGATGGCCGGGCCGCGCGCGAATTGCTGGTGGCCAACTGCCGCGCCCATGCGCGCGCCGACACGGTCGGTTGCGGCGCCGGGGTGCTCGATGTCTGGGCGGCGCTGCGCGCGCTGGAAAGCCGGATGGACGACGAAGACACCGAAGACGACGACGAGCCGCGAGCGGCCGCCTAACGACACGAAGGAAAACACCATGGCCAGGTCGCCCCGAACCCCTCCCCCGCCCCCGCCTTCGAAGCGTGCGGCGAGCAGTGCCGTCTCGGCCCGGCCGCCGGCTGCCCCGGTCGGCCCGCCGACCGTTCCGATGTCCGCCTTTTCCACCCTTGCCCGTTCCACCTTCGAAGGAGTCCGTGCCATGAACCGCATCCTGATGATCGATCTCGCTGAACGTGAAATGCAGGCGCGTTCACGCCTCAAATCACGCGCCGACCAGCTGCAGCTGGTGGAGAACACCAAGGCCACCTCGGGCGGGCTCAGCGAAGACCAGGAGAAGGAGCTCAAGGCCTTGCGCGCGACCATGGACTCGGACCTGCCGGTGGACGACTTCTACCGCACGGTGGCTTCGCAGGTGGCGCGCAAGAGCTGGACCCAGCTGGTGAATGGCAAGGACCCCGAGTACGTGCTGAAGTACGGCTTCTTCGGCTCGCAGCAGAGCACGGTGGGCTCGGACCTCGGCGTGAACGAGCGGGAGATCGCCGCGGTCTGCGGGCTGCTGCAACTCGACGGGTTCACCAACGCCAACAACACCGACGTCAACTTCATCAAGCACATCGCCGAGGCGCAGGGCGACTACCGGCAGAACCTGCAGCTGTTCAACGCCGCCTTTGCCCAGGCGCGGGACCGTTCGCAGGTCACCGTGCAAAGCCAGATCGACAGCGGCCGCATCAGCAAGTCCATCATCGGCTGCATCACGCCGGACGCTTCGATCGCCCACCGCGTGGCGGTGGTCGAAAAGCAGGTGCCCGGCGCCGATGACCGCGTCAGCGCCGTCTCCGCCCGCACGGTGGCGCAGGTGGTGCGCCGCCTGATCCAGGAAAGCGTCACCCCCAACGACACCTGGCTGACCAGCAAGATCGAAACCGCCTTCAACGTGCTGACCGGCTCGATCGACGGCGCGCCGCCGTCGACGCTGGAGATCGACCTGCCGGACCTCGAAGTGACGGTCGACATCGACATCGACCGCGAGAACCTCAACGCGGTGCAGGCGATCTATTTCACCTGGCAGCTCGAGGAGATGCGCATGTACCAGGTGGTGGAGCGCATCGTCGACCTGTTCCGCCAGGGCATGTTGCCGCTGGGCCGCGGCAGCGTCGGCGACTACCTGTACAAGTACTACCAGAAGGCCGGCGAGCGCATGAACGAAACCGAGCGCCGCGACCTCTACTTCCGCTGCTTCGGCGCCCCCGGCGGCAATCCCGGCTCGGCCGAACCGAACCGCGACTTCAACGAGCTGTGGCTGCGCTTCCTCTCCGCGGTGTCCAGCTTCTCGCGCCAGCTCACGGTCGACCGGCTGCTGCGCAGCAACGTGCCGATGTCGGTGTCGCAGGAGCAGGTGCGCAAGGCCGGCCGCGACCTCGGCTCCAACCTCTCGCGCAACGGCTACGGCATCGCCTACAACGCGGCCATCGAGATGCAGCAGTCGATCCTGGAGTTCCGCGACGTGCTGACCAACCCGGACCTGCGCAACGTGTTCGGCGCCCGCGACATGTGGCAGGTGATCGACCTGGTCAACGCCAACTACCTGGGCGGCCCGCGCAACACGCACCGCTTCCGCACGCAGTCGCGCAACGGCGCCATCATCATCCGCTGGATCGCCAACCACGCGCAGCAGCTCACGGACATCCGCGGTCCGGTGCTGATGGTGGAACAGATCGTCAACCCGGTGTTCCGCGTCCAGTCGGACCACAAGCCCACGGTGGAGCCGACCGACTGGGACCTGGTCAACGCCTGCGAGCAGTGGCTGGCCGTCGGTGGCGTGCAGGAGCAGAGCGTGGAGCAGTATTCGCAGCCGATCGAGGCGCCGATCACCTCCAGCCGGCCGATCGGCATGCCGCAATTCGCGCGTGAAGCGCTCGACTCGGCCGGCATCAGCCTGCCGGCCTGAAGGGAGCAGCACCATGCATGCCGACCGAAGCACCACGTCGATGGCCGAGCACGTCCTGCAGTCGCTGACGGATGCGTCGCGGGCGCTCGGCGTGCAGAACCCCGGGCGCATGCTCGATGGGCTGATCCGCCGCAGTTTTTCCCAGCCCGACGACGACGTCCGCTATGCGAACAACCACCTGGCCCCGGGCGCGGTGGCCTACGAGCCTTCGTTCTCGGAAACCGAGCCGCAGGCGCTGCGCTTCACCATCGAGCCGCTCGGCCCGGACGCCTCGCCGATGGCGCGGCGCGACGAAGCCACCCGCGAGATGCGGCGGCTGGTGGGGCCCACCTTCGGGCGCGACTCGCTCAAGTGGTTCGACGCGCGCAGCGAAGCGTGGCGCGGCTTCTCCGGCATGGGCTGGATGAACTACGGCGCCTGGTTCGGCAGCGCCTTCGACGAAGACGGGCTGTACGCCACCAAGATCTACTACGAGCTGCAGCCGCAACAGATCGAGGCGCTGGCGCCTTCGCTGGCGGCGCTGACGCGCCAGGCGATGGACATCATGCCGGCGCTGGCGCCGATCTTCACCTCGATCGGCTGCAAGCGTGAAACCGGCAGCCAGCGGGTGACCTTCATGCATCGCGGCCCGCTGGCGCTGAGCAGCCTCGGCCCCTTGATGAACCACCTGGGCATAGGCCACCAGTTGCCCAGCCTGATGCGCACCGTGGGCGTGGCGCTGGGCGGGCGCTTCGAGCTGCCGCAGGGCGGCGTGCTGCTCGGCCTGCGCGAGACGCAAAGCGGCATCGAGCTGAAGCTGGAGGTGCTGCTGGCGGCGCTGCCGGACCTGCCGGTGCGCTTCCTCGACCTGCTGCGCCTGGGGCTGGCCGAACGGCCGCGGCAGCTCGGCGCGCTGGAGCGCTGGCTGGGCGCCTTCGGTGTCGACGACGCCAACGAAGGCGGCAGTCCGTCGGTGCTGTCGGTGCGGGTGACGCCCAAGTCCGGCGCCCGCATCAGCCTGTACGTGCGGCCCATCGAATTCGAGCTGCGCGACACGCTGCAGGAGCGCAGCACCGCCTGAGCGCCCCGCTTGACTGGAATGTTCCCGACCTGAGGAGAGCACGATGCCGGCCCCCGATACCAAGCCACCGGTCAGCCCCGAAGCGCGGGAAGCCGCGCGCATCAAGGTGCGCGAAATGCTGGAAAGCAGCCCGGCTTACGCGCAGATGTGCGAGGCCGACCGCAAGACGCTGGCGCACGACCTGGTGCAGGTCGGCTCCTACCTTGCCGAGCCCGGCATGCGCGTGGCGCCCAAGCACATGAGCCCCGACGTGCTGGCGCTGGCGCAGGCCGCGGCCGACACCACCAGCCGCAAGAACCAGCCCAAGTTCGGCGAAGCGGTGCGCACCGGCGTCGAGCAGGCAGTGGCGCTGATCGAAGGGGTGAACTTCCCGGCCTTCGTCAGCGGCCTGATCGAAGGCGTGTTCCATTCCATCGTCAAGAGCTCGATCGAGCAGATGGAGGCCTACGGCAAGCTGGTGGCGGACGTCTCCAAGAGCCTGAACCAGTTCCGCGACGACAACACCACGGCCAACCAGGGCCGCGACCACCTGGTGGAGCAATTCCCGGACCTGTTCGAGATCCAGCTGCCCGGTGCCGACGATGCCTTCGGCGGCTTCGGCGGTGACGACGCCGCCGCGCCGGCCGGGCCGCGCGTGGCCTTGCGCGAGGGCGTCGACGAGAAACAGGCGGTGGCGCGGCTCAATGCCTCCCTGCCGCTGGACAAGCCGGTTACCAAGCTCGACGACGAGCTGGTGGAGGCGCTGCTGGTGCCGGCAGCCCGCACGCAGATCGCCACCGGCCGGCAGCAGTTGCTGGCCACCATGGTGATGATGGGCATCAACCGGATCGTCGTGACCGACGGCAAGATCCAGGCGAAGGTGATGTTCGAATTCCAGGCCAAGGACAACCGCAAGTACCAGGCGAGCGCCACCCAGTACGACCACGAGAAGGACGCCTACGGCAACCTGGCGACGACCCGCGGCTACGAGGGCGACTACGAGGGCGGCTCCAAGGGCAGCACCTATTCGCGCGCCGCGGACGGCACGACCGCCAGCGACAGCGCCGGCTACTACAGCAAGGGCACCTACAAGTATTCCGAGAAACCCATCATCAAGGCCATGAGCTCGTCCAAGCTGGCGGACGACTCGTCGCTGCAGGCCAAGGCCTCGCTGCTCGGCAACGTCGAGGTCAACTTCAAGAGCGACTACCTGCCGCTGGAGAAGATGGCGACGCCGGAGAACATCGCGGCGATCCAGATGAACGCGCAGCCGGGCATGGTGAAGAACATGGCCGGTCGGCCGCAGCGCCCGGCGGCGCCGCCGGCCTCCGCACCGGCCCCCGCGCCGGCCACCGCCCCGGCGGGCTGATCGCGCCCGCCCCACCGGAGCAACACCATGGTGTCCGCTGCCACGCTCACCGTCGCCCCCCAGCCCGCGCTGGATGGCGCGACGCTGGACGTCGTGCGTCCCGAAGTGAAGGCGCTGCTGGAGCAGTCGCCCGGCTTTGCCGCGCTGCCGGCGGCGCAGCAGCGCGAGATCGCCCAGACCATGGTGCGGGTGGCTTCGTTCATGGCCAACCCGCACGGGCTGGCGCGCGAGGAGTTCGCCAATCCCCAGTTGCGCAAGGAGCCCACCGCGCAGGCGCTGTCGGGCGTCGACGACGCGAAGAACAAGGCCTCGGGCAAGGTCGGCGTGTTCGCCGGCGCCGACTTCAAGGCCGGCGCCTTGCAGCAGGGCACGCAGGAGTTCAAGAACCTGGTGAACACCGTCGACTTCCCGGCGTTCGTCGGCGGCCTGATCCAGAACGTGTTCCAGGCGATCGTCACGGCGTCGATGCAGCAGATGGAGGCCTACGGCAAGCTGCTCAAGGCAGTGGCGCAGACGGTCGACCAGTTCGCGCAGGACAACATCAGCCAGAACAACGCGCGCGACTGGCTGGCCGAGAAGTACCCCGACCTCCTGACCGTGGAAACCGACGGCGAGGAAAACGCCGGGCCACGGCTGGCCTTGCGCGCCGAAGACGGCGACGCGGCGTTGCAGCGGATCAACTCGGAGCAGCAGCTGCTCAAGCCGATCACCGACCTGTCCGACCCGGAAGAAGAGGCGCGGCTGGTGGCCGGCGCCCGCCTGCAGATGGCGCGCATGCGCCAGCAGATGCTGTCGTCGATGGTGCTGCTGGGGATCAACCGGATCGTCGTGACCGACGGCCGCATCAATGCCAAGGTGGTGTTCGACTTCCGCGCCAGCGACGAAGCCAGGCGCCGGGCCAAGGCCTCGCTGTACGACCGCGACTCCAGCAAGAACACCAACGTCACCGGCGGCGGTTTCGTCATGCCCTGGGGCGGCGCCGCCAGCGTGAACACCAACGAGCAGGAGCACATGACCACGGTGCAGTCGTCGGTGGACGAAAGCAGCGAGTCCAAGGCCGAACTCAAGGCCAAGCTGACCGGCGAGGTGCGGGTCAACTTCAAGAGCGATTACTTCCCGATGGAGAAGCTCGCCTCGCCGGGCATGATCGCTTCGATCACCGGCAACGCGACGCCGTTCGACCCGAACCCGCCCAAGCCCGCTGCAGCCGCCGCCGCCCCCGTCGCCGCCGCGCCGGCGCCGGTGCGTGCCACCGCCTGAGGCCCGCCATGGACAGCGCCATCCTCGTTCCCGCCGACCTGCAGCAAGACGCCTGCGAAGAAGCGGTGGCGCTCGCGCTCGGGCTGCAGGAGGCGCAGGAATGGACGCCGCAGATCCTGACCATGGCGCTGGCGTCGCTCGGCGACATCGACCTGCCCGAGCCGGCCGTGCCGCCGCTTGGCGCCCAGGTGCTCGGTGCGCTGCCCACGCTCTACTGGGTGTACGGCCTCGACCAGGCCGGCGTGCTGAAGGCCGCGGACACCGTCGCCGGCCTGTGGGCCAGTGGCGCGATCCAGGTCGCGCTGCCGGACCACGGCCAGGCCTTGCAGCAGTTCTGGCGCACGCGGCGCCAGCGGCTGGCGGCGGGCGAGCGGGCGCAGTTGCTCGGGCTGGTGTTCGATGCGCGCGATTTCGAGCCGGCGTTGCGCCGGCTCTGCGTGGCGCTGGTGGCCATGGCCGACAACGCCGGCCAGCACGACCTGCGCGAGGAGGTCGGACTGCAGCAGGCGGCCGCCGATTTGCTGGAGCTGTGCGGCCGGCGCCTGGAAGGCGCGCCGCTGGCGGGCGCGGCCGACCTGCTGGCGCATGCGCGCGCGGCGGTCGCGGTGTTGTCGCCGCGGGTGCTGCAGACGGCGTTTGCGGTACCCGACTTCTATGCGCTGGTGGAGCTGAGCGAACGCGCCAGCGGCGCCACCGGCGGCCGCGCGCGTCGCCTGGCCACGCGGGCCCAGGCCGGGGCGGCCGTGCTGCGCTGGCTGGCGCTGAGCGCGGCCTCGGGCTTTGCCGTGGACCCCCAAGGGGCGGTGCTGCAGGCGCTGATCGGCGACGCGCAGCGCTGGCTGATGTACGGTGAGGCGCTCGCCAGTGCGGCCGCCGCAGGGGACGCCCATGAGCACCGTCGCGTCGCCGCCGCGGCTTGACCGGAGCGCCGCCACCAGCTCCGCTCCGCCCCCGTGGCTGCGGGTCGCCGTGCGCGAGGTGCTGCGCGACACCCAAAGCTACCAGGAACTGCCGCCGGTGCAGCGCCGCGACCTGGCCCAGGCCATGGTCCGCGTCGGCCAGCTGGCGGCCGACTGCATCGCCGATGAACAGGCCGCGCAGGCGCAGATCGACGCCCGGCCGGTGGCGAAGGCCCTGAACGAGCCGGACTTCGGCGCCGCCACCCGCAGCATCGGCCAGGTGACGCGCGACACGCTGGAGGCGATCTCCTTCCCGCGCTTCGTGACCGACCTGCTCAATGGCGTGTTCCGCGCGATGAACGATTCGAGCCAGGCGCAGCTGCAGCAGTACCTGCAGTTGCTCAACGCGGTCTCCAGCACCGCCGGCGGCTTCGAGCAGACCCAGACCAGCGAGATCCAGGTGCGCGCCTGGCTGGTCGATCATTTCCCCGACAGCTTCGAGATGGACCTGCCGGAGCCGCCCGAGCCCGGCGAGCCGGCGCCCGACCCGGAAGACGTGGAGCCGCCGCGGCTGCGCATGCGCTCGGGCGCCAGCATGCCTTCGGACGAGGCGCTGCGCTCCGCATTGGGCGTGCAGCCGGGGCAGGAGTTCAGCGCCAGCGACCCCGAAGCGCTGGTGCCGCTGGCCCGGCGCCAGCTCGCCCGGCAGCGCCAGCAGATGCTGGCCACCATGGTGCAGATGGGCATGCAGCGGATCGTGATCGACTCGGGGAAGATCAATGCGGCGATGCGCTTCCACATCGACACCCGCAGCGCGGCCAACCGCGACCACGGCACCCAGAGCGGCATGCAGAACCGGGTGCGCGCCGGTGGCAGCTTCGGTGTGGGGCCCTGGGGGGCGAGCGCGGAGGTGGAGAACACGATCTCGTTCGTCAGCACCGACCGCCAGCAGACCTCGGAAGAGATCAACACCAGCGCCGACCTCAATTCCTCGGTGGAGCTGCACTTCCACACCGATGCGGTGCCGCTGAACCGCCTGGCCGCGCAGGCCCAGGCCGACCGCGTGCGCAGTGCCAGCCTGAATCCCGACCACGAAGGCGAAGCCGCCGCCAACCGGATCGTCGCGGACCGCACGGCCGCAGCCCGCGCCGCCGACGAGGCACGCCGCGGCACCGTCGACACGGCCTTGCGCTCGGCCACCATGCCGGCGATGTCGAACGAGCCCTTGCACGTGCCGGCGCCGAACAGCAATCCGCAGCCGACCCCGGCGCCCACCCCCGCACCGACGCCGGCGCCGACCGTGGCGCCGCAACATTGATTCGTAGGGTGTGCAGCTTGGCTGCGCACCGGCGGCGGCCGCAAGGTGCGCGGCGCTGCCGCACACCCTACGGGGGGCAGCCAGTGCGCTCGCCTCGACGTAGGGTGTGCAGCTTGGCTGCGCACCATTGGCGCCCGCAAGGTGCGCGGCGATGCCGCACACCCGCCTCGACGTAGGGTGTGCAGCCTGGCTGCGCACCATCGGCGGCCGCAAGGGTCAGGGTCGCGCATCGTCCGCCTGTGACGGATCCCGCTTCAATCGCGCATCCGCCTGCGACAGATAGAAATGCGCACGCCCCACCAGTTCGCGCAGCGAGAGCTTGGTGCCTTCGCCGACGATCGCCGGCCGCACGACGATCGGCCGCGGCGCCCCCTCGGCGGTCTTGCCGATCGCCCCATCGGCGATGCGCTGGTAGACCGCCATCGTCTCGCGCATCGGCTCGATCACCAGTTCCTTGCGCAAGGCGGCGCGGCACACTTCGAACTGCTGCAACGCCATGGCGCGCTGGCCGTTGAGCATGAACAGGCGCATCAGCTCGCGGTGCACGTCCTCGCGCAGCGTGTCGCGGTCCAGGATGTCCCGCGCATAGCCGATGGCTTGCGCATAGTCCTGCGACAGGGTGCTCA
>JAQGMY010000424.1 GCA_028292105.1 Ramlibacter sp. | reverse complement strand
GATAACCTAGACCAAGGTCGGCTCGATCACCTCGATCCAGGCCGTCTACGTGCCCGCCGACGACTACACCGACCCGTCGCCCGCCACGACCTTCGCCCACCAGGATTCGACCGTCGCGCTGTCGCGTGAAATCGCTTCGCTCGGCATCTACCCGGCCGTGGACCCGCTGGACTCCACCTCGCGCCAGCTGTCGCCGGCCGTCGTCGGTGAAGAGCATTACAACGTGGCCCGCGCCGTGCAAGGCACGCTGCAGCGCTACAAGGAACTGCGCGACATCATCGCGATTCTTGGCATGGACGAACTGTCGCCGGAAGACAAGCTGGCCGTGTCCCGCGCCCGCAAGATCCAGCGTTTCCTGTCGCAGCCGTTCCACGTCGCAGAAGTGTTCACGGGCTCCCCGGGCAAATATGTGCCGTTGTCGGAAACCATCCGCGGCTTCAAGATGATCACGGCCGGCGAGTGCGACCACCTTCCCGAGCAGGCCTTCTACATGGTCGGCACCATCGACGAGGCCTTCGAGAAGGCCAAGAAGATGGCGGCGACCGCCTGACCATGGCCGACGCCACCCACACCATCCACGTCGACGTGGTGAGCGCCGAGGAGCTGATCTTCTCCGGCGAAGCGCGTTTCGTCGCGCTGCCCGGTGAAGCCGGCGAGCTCGGCATCTTCCCGCGCCACACGCCGCTCATCACGCGTGTGAAGCCGGGCTCGGTGCGCATCGAGAAGGCCGATGGCGGCGAGGAATTCGTCTTCGTCGCCGGCGGCATCCTGGAGGTGCAGCCGAACCGTGTGACCGTGCTGTCCGACACCGCCATCCGCGGCAAGGACCTGGACGAAGAGAAGGCCAACGTCGCCAAGGCGGCGGCGGAAGAAGCGTTGAAGAACGCCAAGACCGAGATCGACCAGGCCAAGGCCATGTCCGAACTTGCCGTCATGGCGGCCCAGCTTGCGGCCCTGCGCAAGTTCAGGCAATCCAGATAAGAACGCGCTAAAAACCAGCGCACTCCCAGCCCCGGGCCGCAAGTCCCGGGGCTTTTTTCATTCCGCGCTACAAACGCCCTTGGAACGGGGCGCCGAAGGTGGGGTGCATCGCCCTGGCCCCGGATGGCCCTGCGGGCTAGCGGGTACCAGCGAGCGATTCCATCAGACCCGGGACCTCGGCGGAGAGTTCGCGGGCCAGGAAGCCGACGGCGCCTATGCGCTGCGTGAGCGCCCGGCCGGCGCGCGCGTGCAGGGCCACCCCCCACGCCAAGGCCTGTTCCGGCACTGCGCCGCGCGCAGCCAGGCCGGCGATGATGCCGGCGAGCACGTCGCCCGAGCCGGAAGTCCCCAGGCCCGGCGCGTGCGAGGTGTGCGTCCAGCATTGGCCGTCCGGGCGGGCGATGCAGGTGGTCGGGCCCTTGAGGGCGACCACTGCGTTCCAGCCGGCGGCCTGCCGGACGGCCACCTGCTGCGGCGTCTCCTGCAGCGCTTCCTTGCTGCGCCCGGTCAGGTGCGCCATCTCGCCGGCGTGCGGGGTCAGGATCACCGGCTGGTCGAACTGCTCGACCGACTTGACGCAATCCATGGCCAGCGCGTCGAGCACCACGGTTGCCGAGCGGAACAGCGGCAGCAAGGCATGCACGAACGCCAGCGTGCCTTCGCGTCCCGTCATGCCGGGCCCGGCGAGCAAGCAGTTGGTGGCGCCGGCGATCGACTGCAGCGGCACCAGGCCGGCGAAGGTGGGGCTGCCGTCGGAGCCTTCGGGCAGCGCGATCACGCGCGCCTCCGGCACCAGGCCAGCCACGGTCTGCGCGGCCGACTGCGGGGTGGCGATCACCAGCTTGCCGGCGCCGGCCCGCAACGCCGCCTGTGCCGCCAGCACGGCGGCGCCTGGCATCTCGCGGCTGCCGGCCACCACCAGCACGCGGCCGCGGCTTTCCTTGTCACCCTCCTCGTCCACCTGGGGCAGGGGCCAGTCGCGCAGCAGCGCGTCGTCGATCTCGATGGCTTGGGTCATGGTTTGGGCGCGGTCGCCGCATCCGGTTCCACGGTGACGGGGGCGCCGCCCTGCACCAGCGGCGAAATGAAGTTCACCAGGTCCAGCTGGAGGCTTTCGCTGGCGGGGTCCAGGCGGTACGAGGTGACCGAGCAGTTCGGCACGTCGCCTTCCGCGTCGATTGCCAGGATCTGGTGTTCCTCCAGGTTCTCCACCAGGTAACGCATGCAGTTGACGATGACCTGGTGGGCCACCACCAGCACGCGCTCGCCGCGGTGTTCGCGCGTGACCATCTCGGTCAGGCTGCGCAGCCGCAGGATCACGTCGCACCAGCTCTCGCCGCCGGGCGGACGAAAGTAGAACTTGCCGACATGGCTGCGCTGCTCGTTGAGCTCGGGATATTTCTGCCGGATGCCGTGCCTGGTCAGCCGGTCCAGGATGCCGAACTCCTTTTCCCGCAGGCGCTCGTCGACCCGCAGGCGAACCTGCCGGTCCGCGCTCCAGCCGGCCTCCTCCATGATCAGCCGCGCCGTTTCGCGGGCGCGCACGTACGGCGAACACAGGACGACGTGCGGCTTCTCCGAGGCGGGCAGCCCGCCGAACCAGCGCCCGAGCGCGCGCGACTGGTCCACCCCCATCGCCGACAGCGGCACATCGATGTCGCGGAACTCGACGTCGATCAGCACATGGCCGGCCGCCTCGGCCGCATCGCGCGCAACGTTGCCGGCGCTCTGTCCATGGCGGACGATCCAGAGCGTCTGGGGCCAGTTCTCCTGCATGCTGTGGTGACTTGCGGGCATCCCGCACTCTGGCCTGCCTGGACCGTCACGGCTGTCCACCGGGCTTGCACGAAGCTGTAGGAGGAGGGCACATGCACGCGTGCTGTTGGGGTCCTTCCGGGTAGGCGCGACGGTGCAGCCGGCGTACCCTGCGTGGCAGCCGGGCCGAACGAGCCTGGCGCCCACGTTGGAGAAAAGCCCATGCGCATTCTTACCTGCACGCTGCTGCTCGCGGTTGCCCCCGGCGTCGCGGTAGCCCAGGAAATCGTCATCGGGCAGTCGGCGCCGCTGTCCGGCGGCAACGCGGAGCTGGGCAACGACATTCGCAACGGCGCGCTCGCCTACTTTCGCAAGGTCAACGAGGCGGGCGGGCTGCCGGGCGGCAAGTTGCGGCTGGTCACCCTCGACGACAAGAACGACACCAGGCTCGCTGCCGAGAACACGGCAAAGCTGGTGGTCGAACAGCGCGCGGTGGCGCTGTTCGGATATGCCTCATCCACGCTGAGCGTGCCGGCGATGCCGACGGTGGCCGAGCACAAGGTGCCGTTCTTCGCCCCGTTCACCGGCGCCGACACGATCCGCAAGCAGAACGAGTACGTCTACACGGTGCGTTCGACGTACGCGGACGAGATCGAAAAGATCGTCAACTTCTGGGGCAACCTCGGCAGCACGCGGGTGACCGTGCTGCACTACGAAGACACCGTCGGCAAGCAGAACTTCGAAACGGTGGCCGCGGTGCTCAAGAAGTTCGGCAAGCAGCCGGTGTCGGTCGCGATCAAGCGCAACGCGGACGTCTCCGAGGCGAACGTGCGCGACGTGGTCGCGTCGGATCCGCAGGTGCTGGTGGTCACGACGCTCTATGCGCCGGCGGCCCAGATGATCCGCAAGCTGAAGACGGCGCACGGCGGCACCATGGTGACCAGCCTGTCCTTTGCCGGTGCCAGCCAGCTGGCCAAGGCGCTCGGCCCGGACGCTGCCGGCGTGTCGGTGGCCATCACGGTGCCGACGCCGCGCTCGCAGGCGGTGCCGGTGGTCAAGGAATGCACCGAAGCGTGGGCGGCCGCGGGCCAGAAGGACCCGCTGTCGGTGACGGCGCTCGAGTCCTGCATCGCGGCCAAGGTGCTGGTCGAGGGCATCCGCCGTGCCGGTCGAGAGGTGACACGCGCATCGCTGCAGCGCTCGCTTTCCGCCCTGGGGCGTTACGACGCCGGAGGCTACGTGGTCGACTTCAAGCCCAATTTCCGCCACGGCGGCAGCTATGTGGGCATCGCGCTCCTCAAGCCCAACGGCGAGGTGCGCGACTGAGGGTGCGCGGTTCCGCGCGACCATGATGTCTAGCCGAGCACCGGCTCGTCGGGCAGCTCGTTGTGGTTGACCGTTCCATCCGGCAGCGGGAAGTGAAGCACCAGCAGCATGGTCACTTCGTCCACCGCCTGCCGCAGCCCGTCCTCGAATCGCCCTTCGCGGAAGGCGCCGCTCATGCGCTGGACGATCTCCTGCCACTGGGCGTCGCTCACGCGCCGGCTCAGGCCGCGGTCCGCGACGATCTCGATGGCGCGCTCGGCCAGCAGCAGGTAGATCAGGACGCCGTTGTTGTGTTCGGTGTCCCAGACGCCCAGCTTGCCGAACAGGGTGACCGCGCGCTGGCGCGGCGTGGCGTCGTTCCACACGTAGCCCAGGGGCAACCCGGCTTCGACATAGATGCGGATTTCGCCGCTGTGCCGCTGTTCGCTGGCGGCGACCTGTCGGGCCAGCCGCTCGAGCACGTCCTTCGGCAGGGCCCGCCGGGTGTCCGACTCGTCGAGCCAGCGATGCTTGAACAGCCGTTGCAGGCGAGCCATCATCACCAGTCTCCCGACGCGCCGCCGCCGCCGAAGCCCCCGCCACCGCCGGAGCTGAAGCCGCCGCCACCCCAGCCGCGGCGGCCACCTCCGCCGAAGCCGCCGGGGAAGAACACGGGACCGCCCATGCCGCGCCTGCCCATGCCGCCGCCGCCACCGCCCGACAGCATCGAGAACAGCAGCGCGACCACGCCGGCAACGGCGGCCACCACCAGGCTGGAGGTGATCAGCATCGCGATCACCCCGACGCCGCCGCCGGTCACCAGCGAACCGAGCTTGCGCCCCATGACGCCGCGCAGCAGCCCGCCGCCGATGGGCACGGCGAAGAACAGGAAGATGGCGAGGTCGAACCAGTCGAAACCTGGCTTGCCGGCGCCGGGCCTGGCCGACGTGGGTTGCTGCGGCTGCGGCAGGGCCTCGCCGGAGATGCGGGCGATCAGCTGGTCGGCGGCCGCCTGCAGGCCCCCCGCGAAGTCGTTCTGCCGAAAACGCGGCGTGATGGCTTCGTCGATGATCTGCCTGGCCGCCAGGTCCGGCACCGCACCCTCGAGCGTCCTGGCGACTTCGATGCGGACCTTGCGGTCGTCCTTGGCGACGATGATGACGATGCCGTCACCGACTTCCTTGCGCCCGATCTTCCACGTGCTGGCCACGCGGTTGGCGTAGCTGGCGATGTCTTCCGGTTGGGTGGTGGGCACCAGCAGCACCACGATCTGCGTGCCCTTCTTCTGCTCGAAGGCGGCAAGCTTGTCGTCGAGGGCCTTGCGCTGGATCGCGTCGAGCGCGCCGGCCTGGTCGATCACGCGGGCCGTCAGCTCCGGCACGGGCAGCACGCCTTGCGCAAGCCCGGCGAAGGCCAGCAGCGCCAACAGGAGGAACAGGATCCGCCTCAACACATGTCATCCCGGACCTGATCCGGGATCCATGGATTGCGGGTCAAGACCGCAATGACACGCGGATGGAGGGCATCGACGCGCACGGGCTTACTTCTTGGTCCCGAAATCGACCGTCGGCGGGGCCGAGATCTGCGCTTCGTTCTGCACCGCGAACGTCGCCTTGGGATCGTAGTTGAAGATCTTGGCCGTCAGGTTGGTGGGGAAGCTGCGGGCGAGCACGTTGTACTCCTGCACCGTCCTGATGTACTCGTTGCGTGCCACCGTGATGCGGTTTTCCGTGCCTTCCAGCTGCACGCGCAGGTCGCGAAAGCCCTGGTTGGCCTTCAGGTCCGGATAGCGTTCGCTCACCACCAGCAGGCGCGACAGCGCGCTGGAGAGTTCGCCCTGGGCCTGCTGGAACTTCTGCATGGCTTCGGGATTGTTCAGCGTCTCGGGCGTGACCTGCACCGACGTGGCCCGGGCGCGCGCCTCGATGACCTTGGTGAGGGTCTCCTGCTCGAAGTTGGCTTCGCCCTTCACCGTGGCCACCAGGTTGGGCACCAGGTCGGCACGGCGCTGGTACTGGTTCAGCACCTGGCTCCAGGCGGCCTTGCTCTGTTCGTCCAGGCGCTGGAAGTCGTTGTACCCGCAGCCTGACAGGAGCAGGGGGAAGGCCAAAACAAGGAGCCACTTCTTCATGTCGTTTTTCCTCGGCAATTTGCGTGGAAGGTAGCATAGATGGGATGCGCCAGGACCCGCTTCAAGTGCTTCAGGCGGCCTCGCGCTCCACGGCCAAGGGAGCGCAGCCGAGGCTGGTGATCGCCGGCGCCACCGGCGTTCTCGGCAACGAGGTGATGCGCCGGCTGGTCGGCTCGGGCCGGTATGCCAACACCCAGGTGCTCGCCCGCGAACCCATCACCACCGGTGTGCGCCGCGTGCAGGCGACCGTCGTTCCCGAGCCGCCGATCGCCGACTGGCCGCGCGTGCAGGCCGAAGTGGCGGTGGTCCTGTTCGACCCACCCCGCCTCTTCTACGACCGGGAACGCGCCTTGTGGACGCCCGCACCCGAGCAGCTGGTGGCGCTGGCGCGCTGGCTGCGCGCCGGCGGCGTGCGCACGCTTGCGGTGGTGCTGCCACACGCGCCCGGCCGCTTGCCGGATGCACTCAAGCGCGGCCTGGCGAACCTGGACGAACATGCCCTGGCGGCCCTCGGGTTCGACTGCCTGCTGATCGTGCGCTCGGCCCAGAAGCCGGCGGAGGCGCCGCGCCGCAACGCGCCGTCGCGCCTGGCGCATTGGATGCTGGGCATCTTCAAGTACATGATCCCCAGCAGCGAGCAGCCGGTGCGCGCGGTCAAGGTGGCCGAGCTGCTGGCCGCGGCACTGCGCATTGCGCCCCGCGGCATCCACGTGGCGGCGCCCGAGCTGGTGTGGGAGGCCGCGCAGGGGAATACGCAACAGGTGGCGGCGCGCTGGCTGGGGGCCCGCTGAAATTGTGGGCACAATCGTGCCAGAGCCTTTCCATGCGCAAGTCCAAACTCCAGGCCGCCCATCTCGAGGGTGATGCCGACGACATCGAAGCCGCCTTCTACGCTGCCCTCCAGCGCGGGGACATCGACAAGCTGATGGCGTGCTGGGCGGACGAGGACGAAATCTTCTGCATCCACCCCGGCGGGCCGCGCGTCGTCGGCGCCACGGCGATCCGCGCCACCTTCGAGGCCATGTTCGCGGAAGGCGGCTCGGTGCGGGCCTGGCCCGAGCGCGCCCGCAAGGTGCTCTCCATGGCCTGCAGCGTCCACAACGTGCTGGAGCGGGTGGAGGTGCTCACGCCCACCGGGCCGGCCAACGCCTGGGTGATCGCTACCAACGTCTACCACCGCACCGCGCAGGGCTGGCGGCTCGTGGCCCATCACGCCAGCCCCGGGACCACCAGTGAGATCCAGGAAGTCTCGGATGCGCCCTCTGTCCTTCACTAGCGACTTCATCCGCGCTTACCGGGCACCGTGGTGGCTGCCTGGCGGCAACCTGCAGACCATCTGGCCCGCGCTGGTGGCGCGCCGCACGCGCGGGCCGGTGCCGGCCTATCGCCGCGAGCGTTGGGTGGCGCCCGACGGCGACTTCATCGACCTCGATTTCCTGGCCAGCGAGGTGTCCACGCGGCGGCCGCTGCTGGTGCTGTTCCACGGGCTCGAAGGGTCTTCGCGCAGCCATTACTCCGAGGCCTTTGCCGATGTCTGCTGGCGCGGCAAGCTGACGTACGTCGTGCCGCACTTTCGCGGCTGCAGCGGCGAGATGAACCTGGCCCCGCGCGCCTACCACTCGGGCGACCACGAGGAGATCGGCTGGATCCTGCAGCGACTGCGCGCCCGGCACCCGGGGCCGATCGTCGCGGTGGGCGTTTCGCTCGGCGGCAACGCCTTGCTGCGCTGGGCGGCTGAAAACGGCGAAGCCGCCAGCCGCACCGTGTCGGCCGTGGCGGCGGTGTGTTCGCCGCTGGACCTGGCGGCGGGCGGCCACGCCATCGGGCGCGGCTTCAACCGCATGGTCTACACGACGATGTTCCTCAAGACCATGAAGCCCAAGGCGCTGGACAAGTGGTCGCAGCACCCCGGATTGTTCGACCGCGAAGCCTTGCTGGCCGCGCGCGACCTCTACGAGTTCGACAACATCTTCACGGCCCCGCTGCATGGATTCCGCAGCGCCGAGCACTATTGGGAGCTCGCCTCCGCCAAGCCGCACCTGCCGCGCATCCGCATCCCGGCACTGGCCCTGAATGCGATCAACGATCCGTTCATCCCGGCGGCCAGCCTGCCGCTGGAGCGCGAGGTCGGCGACTGGGTCACCCTGTGGCAACCGCGCCATGGCGGGCATGTCGGCTTCCCGGTGGGCGGCTTTCCAGGCCATGTGCTGGCGATGCCCGAGGCGGTGACTGCCTGGCTGCTCCAGTCCTCCGGCATCACCTCGCAGGTGCCGCGCGAGTGGCCGGCCGCGCCGATGACGGTGCCGGCGGTGCTGTGAGTGCAGGGGGTGGTGCGCAAGCGGAGCTTGCACACCCTACGAATTTCCGGGTCCCGTGGGGTTTGCAAGCTTTGCTTGCGCACCATCCCTCCTTACTGCGGCTCCACCGGCGCAGGCGGCACCCGCAGCGGCTGCGGCGGCCCACCCAGCGTCATCGTTCCGGCGGGCTCCTGGTGCGGCGCCCGCGGCCGGGGCCGCGGCGTGGCCTGGACGGTGAGCTTCGGTGCCGAGGCCGGACGGGCTGCCGGCCGGGCGGCCGAGGCCGCGGGCGCCCTGACCGTTGCCGCGGCTGGCACGGACGCGGCGCTGG
>JAQGMY010000273.1 GCA_028292105.1 Ramlibacter sp. | reverse complement strand
AGGCTGGCGGTGGCAGGCAGTGCAAGGGCGAGCGCCAGCAGGGCAGCGCGGCGGCAGGGCAAGGACATCGGTGGTCTCCTGTGCGCCGGCCGTGCGCCGGCGCTTGCCCGCAGGTTACGCCGGGGAGCCGATGGCGCGACCAATGAGTTTCCCGGATGCGGGGTCATCGGCGGGGCTCGCCTGCGGGCTCACCGGGCTCCTACGGGATTAAAGTGCCGGCATGACCATCGAACTGACCAAGGACGCCCGCGCCCAGGCCGTCGCGTCGATCGAGCGCTACTTTCGCGAGAACATGGAGGAAAAGATCGGCAACGTGGCCGCCGGCGGGCTGCTGGGTTTCATCCTCGAGGAGATCGGGCCGGCGATCTACAACAAGGGCGTGGCCGACGCCCAGGAACGCCTGCAGACGCGCGTCTCCGAGCTGGATTTCGAAGTCCACGAGGAAGAGTTCAAGTACTGGAAGAAATTCGACAGGCAGCGCAAGCCGAAGTAGGCTCGCCTGTCGATTCCGGCCAGCGTCGTTCGTCGTGGAGCTGGAGGGACATCCTCCGCACTCCTGGAGACACCATGACCGCTCACTCCGTCCGCCTGCACCGCGTCCTGCGCGCCCCGCCGGAGCGCATCTACCGCGCCTTCCTCGACGCCGACGCCTTCGCCAAGTGGCTGCCGCCGCACGGCTTCACGGCCAAGGTTCACCAGCTGGACGCGCGCGTGGATGGCCGCTGGCGCATGTCCTTCACCAACTTTTCCGGCGGCGGCAGCCATTCCTTCGGCGGCAGCTACCTGGAACTGGTGCCGAACGCGCGCCTGCGCTACACCAGCCGTTTCGACGACCCCAACCTGCCCGGCGAGATGACGACCACCGTCGACCTGAGGCAGGTGATCTGCGGCACCGAGATCGACGTGCTGCAGGAGAACCTGCCACCGATGATCCCGACCGAGTTGTGCTACCTGGGCTGGCAGGAGTCGCTGATGCTGCTGGCGCAGCTGGTGGAGCCGGACATCCCCGCCGGCACATGAAAAAGGGCCGCACGCGGCGGCCCCTGCAACGATGCGGCGGATGTTATTCCGCGGTGATCCCGTTGCGCTTGATCACGCCGCCCCAGCGCACGTAGTCCTTCTGCACCACGTCGTTCAGCGCCTCCGGCGTCGAGGCGGTGGCGTCCAGGCCGGCCTTGGCCAGCACGTTCTTCACTTCCGGCAGCTGCAGCACGGCGGCCATCTCGTTGTGCAGGCGGTTCACCACCGGCGCGGGCGTCCTGGCCGGCACGAAGAAGGCGTACCACATGTCGACGTTGGTGCCCTTGAGGCCCAGCTCGGCGATGGTGGGCACCTGCGGCGCCACCGGGTGGCGCTGCGGGCTGCCGACAGCCAATGCCGTCAGCTTGCCGTCCTTGACGAAGCCCTGGGCCACGTGGATCGGCAGGAAGCCGACGTTCAGTTCGCCGCCCAGCAGGTCCTGCACGTAGCCGGCCGTGCCCTTGTACGGCACGTGCAGCATGAACACGTTGGCCTGCGACTTGAACAGCTCCATGGCCATGTGGTGCGGCGTGCCGATGCCGGGTGAGCCGTAGCTGATCTGCCCCGGCTTGGCCTTGGCGCGCGCCATCAGGTCCTGCATCGACTTGATGCCGGTCTTCGGGTTGGCCACCAGCATCAGGGTGCCCCAGGCCGCCATCGAGACGGGCTGGAAGTCCTTGACCGGGTTGAACGGCACGCTCTTGTACAGCTGCGCCGCCATCAGCATCGTGTTGGCGCCCATCAGCACCGTGTAGCCATCGGCCGGCGCCTTGGCCACCTGGTCGGCACCGATGTTGCCGCTGGCGCCGGGCTTGTTCTCCACCACCACCGGCTGGCCGAGCCGCTTGCTCAGTTCGGGCTGCATGGTGCGCGCGATGGTGTCCATGCCGGTGCCCGGCGTGAACGGCACGATGATCTTGATCGCCTGGGTGGGATAGGTCTGGGCCTGTGCCGCCAGCGCGAACAGGGCGGCGAAGGCGCCCGTCATGAATTTCTTAAGTGTCCCTTGCATGGGCAATCTCTCCTGGTGTCCCGCTCAGGGGCGGGGCTTGATGTTGAAAACGCGTTCGGCGTTGGTCTGGAAGAACTTCTTCTTCAGTTCGGCGGACATGTCCATGTTGTCGAGGTTCGCCACCTCGGCGGCCTCGTACTGGTACGGATAGTCCATGGCGTAGAGCACGCGGTCCGCGCCCAGCACGTCCTGCGAGAACTTGATCGCCGGCTCCCACGCCACGCCGCTGTTGGTGACGTAGAAGTTTTCCTTGAGGTACTCGCTCACCCGCTTCTTGACCGGCTTCATGCTCTCGTAGCGCTGCGACAGCACGGTGGCGCGGTGCATGTAGTCCAGGCGGTACAACCAGAAGGGCAGGGCCTCGCCCATGTGGCCGATGATCATCTGCAGCTTGGGGAAACGGTCGAACACGCCGGCCGTGATGATGCGCAGCGCGTGCAGGCCGGTCTCGACGCCGAAGCCGTAGATCGCACCGTCCAGGCCAGCTTCCTGGAAGGGCTGGATCATGTTCTTCGGCAGCGAATTCGGGTGCAGGTAGATCGGGGTGTTGTGCTGCTCCGCGGCGGCGAAGATGTCCCAGAACTTCGGGTCCGACAGGTACTCGCCCTTGGTGTGCGAGTTGATGATCACGGAGTGCATCCCGAGCTTGGTCACGCCGCGCTCGATCTCCTTGGCGGCCGCGGTCGGGTCCTGCGGCGCCACGGCGATCATGCCGGCGAAGCGCGTCGGGTGGCGGCGGATCGCGTCGGCCAGTTGGTCGTTGGCGACCTGCGCGAACGACACGGCTTCGGCCGTTTCCATGAACTGCACGCCCGGCGAGGTCAGAGCGATCACCTGCATGTCGACGCCGGAGTCGTCCATGTGCTTCAGGCGCAGGTCGCCGAGGTCCTGCAGGCCGGCGATGATGTGTTTGGCGCGGGCGCTGGTGCTGCTCATGTAGAAACCCATGAGGCCCTTGAAGCCCGGATCGTCGACTTCGCCCTTGTCGATCAGGCGGCGGTAGATCTCGAGCATCTCCTTGGGGGCGAAAGCCTCCTCGGTGGCGATGCGCAGGTAGGGTGCCTTGCCGGGGCGCGCGGAGCCCGGAGAGGGGAGGAGGATGTCAGCTTGGCTCATGCCCCGATCGTAGCGCCCCGCACGCCCCTGGCAGGTCCCGCTGTGCAGCCAAAAGTATTCCGGGCGGGGCCGATGCGCGAGCTTTTGCCTGAACTTTGCCGTCATGGCTCCCAGCGAATTTGGGTATAACGCGACAACGACCTCATCCATGGGGCGCGGAGGAGACATGAGAACTTCGAGTCGCGCGGCGCTGGCCGCCCTGCTGCTGCCGGCCGCCGCATGGGCGCAGAGCCCGGGCGAACCCGGCGGCGCCGAGCCCACCCTGGGCGCCGTGACCGTCACCGCACGCCGCTCGATCGAGCAGCGCTTCTTCGCCGCCGGCTCGCTGGTGGTGGTGGACCGGCGCGACATCGAGCAGCTGGGCGCCTTCTCGGTGGCCGACGTCTTGCGCCAGCTGCCCGGCGTGGTCGTCACCACCTCCGGCGACGGCAGCGTGGAGATCCGCATGCGCGGCATGGACCGCAACGCCACGCAACTGCTGATCGACGGCCAGCGGGTGAGCGGTGGCCGTTCGCAGCTGGCGCTGGACCAGCTGCCCTCCGAGGTGCTGGAGCGCATCGAGGTCGTGCGGGCGCCGACGGCGCAGTTCTCCGGGGCCACCGGCGGCACCATCAACATCGTGCTGCGGCAAGCCACCGCCAAGCGCGAAACCAACCTGCGGCTGACCGACAACCACGTGTGGGGCCGCAATGCGCCGCAAGGCTTCTTCTCGCGCACCGGCCCGCTGGGCGGCGATCTGTCGTCGCCGCCCAAACCGGTCGCCGGCGAGCCGCCAGTGGTGCCGGAGGGCGCGCCCTGGTCGTACTTCGTCGCGGTGGCCGCCACCGGCTACATCCTCGGCGCCGACACCGAGCGCGCCGTGCGCGAGTCGACCGGCAGCACGCTGACCGATGCCGCCACGCGCTACCGCCGCCAGGAGTTCTCGCTGATCCCGCGCTTGAACGGCCGGCTGGGACCGGCCGACCAGCTGGCGCTGCGTGGAACCTACGTCGAGGGCAGGAACAACGGCCGTTACGAAGCCGGCGGCACCAGCACCAATGCGGCGGGCGCCAGCGCCGACTTCGTCTCCACCGAGGACTCCCGCTACCACCGCGACTACCTGCAAGGCGCCGCCGACTGGACCCATCGCTTCCATGACAGCAAGCTGGAGACCACCTTTTCGTCCAGCCGCGCCCGGGAAGGCATCGCACGCACCGGTGGCACGAGCTGGCCGCAAGGGACTTTTCCGACCAGCAGCTACACCTTCGACGACCAGCGCCAGGAACTGCTGAATTCACTGGAAACCAAGCTCACGGGCACCAGCAGCGCGATGCTCTGGATGGTGGGTGCGCAGCTCGAGCGGCGTGAATTGGGCGTCGCCAACCGGACCAGCGGGGTCCCCTCCGACCTCGACGCCACCGTCGACCGCGGCGTGCTCTGGGGCCAGAACGAGTGGGAAGTGTTCAACGGCAGCACCTTCAGCGCCGGCCTGCGCGGCGAGACGCAGCGCATCTCCAGCAGCTCCGGCTCCCTCGTGCTGGCGGACCGGCGCATCAACTTCCTGCAGCCCTCGCTGCACCTGCGCACGCCGATCTCCGAGGCGATGCAGTTCCGCGTCAACCTCGCCCGCGTCACGCGCAACCCGCGCATCTGGGACCTGATCGACCGCACCATCATCAGCCAGGGCCGCAACAGCCTGGCAAACCCGGACTATGTCGGCAACCCGGCACTGGCGCCCGAACATTCCTGGACGTTGGACACCGGCATCGAACGGCGGCTGGCCGGCGAGGGCCAGGCCGGCCTGAACCTGTTCGTGCGGCGCGTCAGCGATGCGATCGCCACGGTGGCGTCCTTCACCGGCAGCCGCTGGGTCGAACAGCGCATCAACGCGGGCGACGCCACCGTCTGGGGACTGGAGGCCGACGTGAAGAGCGGCCTGGCCTGGGCCGGGCTGGCACGCGACTGGACGCTGTCGGCCCACGCCAGCCTGCTGCAATCGCGCATGACCAGCGGTGCGAACGAAGGCAACCGCATCCCCGGCCAGCCGCGCTACACGGCGAGCGTGACGGTGGCCAAGCCGCTGCGCCGCACCGGCGGCTTCTTCGGCGGCGCCACCCTGGGACTCACCGGCGCCAGCGACTTCAACACCAGCCCCGGCATCACCGGACGCGAACGCTCGCGGGCGCAGCTCGACGTCTATGTCGGCAGCGTGCTGCCGACACTCGGCTACTGGCGCGTCGGCGTCTTCAACGTCACCGACGCACCGTTCGACCGCGTCCGCAATTACACCGATTCGGCGGGCGGCCCGGGGTCCAGCAGCAGCCACACGGTGCTGACGCCGCGCCTTTACCTGACGGTGGGAACGCAGTTCTGACGGGCCGTGGGCGGCGCGCGGGGAACAGTGGGAAATCTCCTACGCGGCTTTGACAGAGGCCGCGCGAGAATCCGAGGTGCCCAACTCAACCATTCGAGCGCGCCTCCTGCGGCTGGTGCTCGCATTCATGATCCCGACGGCGGTCGCCGCGGTGGGCACGATCTACTATGTGTATGCCGAGAGGCAGCACCAGTTCGAGAGCGGCCTGGGCGAAGCGACGCGGGCGCTGGCCTTCGTGGTCGAGCGCGAAATCGCCAGCCGGGAAGGGATCGTTCGCACCCTGTCGCTGTCGCCGACACTCGACCGCGAGGATCTCCAGCCGTTCTACGAATACGCCCGCGGCATTGCGCCCACCGAACAGACGGTGGTCGTGTTGACGGACCTGGACGGCCAGCAGATCGTCAATACGCGCCGGCCATTCGGCAGCCCCAGCCTGCCGCACATTGCGCTCACGCCGGCGCAGCTGCAGCAGGCCAGGGCGGGAACGGTCGTCTCGGATGTGTACTACGCCTCGATCGGCAGGCACTACAGCTTCGCGGTGGTGGTGCCGGTGGTCCGGGGCGGGCAGGTCAAGTACCTGCTTGCGTATGCCGGCTATGCCTCCAGGCTGCAGAAGGTGTTCGAGGACCAGAAGCTGCCGGCCAGCTGGATCGCCGCGGTACTCGATCGCAAGGGAGTGGTGGTCGCGCGTAACCGCGAAGCCGAGAAATACGTGGGGCAGGCGGTCGGCGACCGGCTGCGCGGGCAGATCGGCGAGGCACGAGCGGGCTTGCTGGAAAGCACCGCCTTGGACGGCACCAGGATCCTGGCTTCCTTCAGCACGGCGCCCGCTTACGGCTGGACTTTCGTGATCGGGGTGCCCACCTCGCAGATCCGTTCGCCGGCCGCGGCGGCCTCCGGGTTCGCGCTGCTTTCGGCGGCGCTGCTGTTCCTCGCCTTGTGGGCCGCCAGCCGGCTCGGGCGCGGGCTGGTGGAGCCGGTGCTCCAGGTGGAAGAGGCCGCCGAGCGCATCGCGCGGGCAGAAACGGTGGAGGTGCGGGAAACCGGCCTGGTGGAGACGGACAAGGTGCTGCAAGTGCTCTCCACCACCAGCCACGCGGTGCAGCGGGCGAGCGCCGACATGAAGGCGCGCGTGGAGGAGGCCCTCGCGGAGGCGGACAAGGCGCACCAGGTGGCACTCCAGAGCCAGCGGCTGGAAGCACTGGGGCAATTGACGGGCGGGGTCGCGCACGACTTCAACAACCTGCTGATGGTGGTCAGCAACTATGCATACCTGCTGCGCGCCCGCGACCCACGCCTGGCGGACAACGCCGAGATCGCCGGCATCCAGCGCGCCGTCGCGGCGGGAGCCAAGCTGACCCGCCAGCTGCTCGCCTTTGCCCGGCGGCAGCCGGTGAGGCCCGAGCCCGTGCGCTTGCAGGAACGGCTGCCGGAGCTGGTCTCGCTGCTCAAAGCCAGCCTGGGGGCGAAGGTCACCGTGACTTGCGAGGTGGCCGAAGACACCTTTCCGGTGCGGGTCGATCCGGCGGAGTTCGAGCTGGCACTGATCAACCTGGCAGTGAACGCGCGCGACGCGATGCCGGATGGCGGGAAGCTGCGCGTGAGCGCCGGCAACCGCGACGACGGGACAGTGCAGGTGACCGTCGCCGATACCGGAAAGGGCATCCCGCCCGAGGTCCTGCCGCGGGTGTTCGAACCGTTCTTCACGACCAAGCCGGTGGGGCACGGGACCGGCCTGGGCCTGAGCCAGGTGTTCGGGTTCGCCCAGCAGGCGGGTGGCGCGGCGCGCATCGAAAGCAGCACGGGGGCGGGCACCACCATCGTGCTGGTATTGCCGGCATTGCGCCACGACCAGGCCGCCGAGCGAGGCGGCAACGGCGAAGCCAGCGACGGCGCTGTCGCGGTCGCCCGCGGCACGGTGCTGCTGGTGGAGGACAACAAGGAACTGGCGGCCGTGACTGCATTGGTGCTGCGCGAAGCCGGCTATGTCATCGTGCAGGCAGAGAGCGGCGACGCTGCCCGTGCACTGCTCGAACAGCGAGCCGCGATCGACGTGGTGCTCAGTGATGTCCGGATGCCGGGCGAGATGGACGGCATCGCCCTCGCGCAGTGGCTGCGCCGCAACCGTGCGGACCTCCCCGTGATCTTGATGACGGGATACACCGAAGAACTCGAACAGGCGCGCCAGCTCGGGCTGGAGGTCCTGCCGAAGCCGTCACCGCCCAAGGCGCTGCTGGATGCGCTTGGCCGGGAGCTCGCGATCACGCGCAGCGCAGGGCGGCCAGGCGCAGCTTGATGCCGAAGGTCCGCCGGACGCCGGTGCTCAGACGGGCCGGCGCTTGAAGCCGGACCGGGCCGCGCCCAGCCGCTCGCCGTAGCGATTGCGCGTGAGCATCTGGGCGCCGGCCAGCATGGCGCCGGCGGCGGCGATCAGCACGCCAGGCCGCATCGAGCGGGCGATGCTGCTCGCCACTTCGGGAGCGCGCGAACCGGTCAGCTCCAGGCGGCGGCGCGTCATCTGCGCCCCGAGTTCGGCCAGCTGGTCGGGGATCAGGCGTTCGGCGGCGGGCAGCAGCACCGTCTCTTCGTCCGCCACGTGGTGCATCACGTGGCGCATCAGCTCGAAGAAAGTGTCGTCGAAGGCGGCGTCGTTCACCGGCATGTTGCGCAGCCGCGAGATCAGGCCGCGCATCTCGTCGTGCTCGGGCGTGCTCTTGCGCACGAACTCGCTGTCGGCGACCACGCGCATCGCCGGGTAGAAGATCTCTTCTTCCAGCTGGGCGTGGATCTCGATGGCCAGGCAGACGTTGTCCGCCAGCCCCTTCTTCAGCCGGGGCGACGAGCCGATCTCGTACTGGTGGAAGGCCGAGAGCACGTGCGTGTGGTCCAGCCGGATCATGTTGGTGATGCTCGGCGACAGCTGGGACAGCAGGGAGG
>JAQGMY010000236.1 GCA_028292105.1 Ramlibacter sp. | reverse complement strand
GCGGTGCCGCAGTTGAGCGACATCACCTCGCCTTGCGGCCCCACCAGGGGCACCGACACGGAATTGATCTCGCGATGGAATTCACCGGCGGAGATGCAGTAGCCGACGCGGTCGGCCTCTGCCAGCGCGCGCTTGAGGCCTGGCTCGAGCGCGGCCCAGTCGCTGCCGCGCGCATGGCGTTGCGCGTCCATCAGCGCCTGGCGCTCGTCGGCGGGCAAGGCCCACAGGTAGGCACGCCCGAGCGCCGAATTGGCGATCGGCGCGCGCGAACCGACGTCGAGACGGGGCGTCAACATGGTGGTTCGCGGGCGGCAGGCCTCGATCAGGACCATGTCGAGACCGTCGCGCACCGCCAGGTAGACCGAGCCGCCGCTGGCTTCCGCCAGGTCCTGCATGCGGGGCCGGGCTGCGGCGCGCACATCGAGCCCGGCCAGGAACACGCGCGCCAGCGACACCACGCCGGGGCCGAGCATGAAGCGGTCGCCCTCGGGGCCCTGCTGCAGCAAACCCAGTGTGACCAGCGTCGATGCCAGCCGGGTGACGGTCGGCCGGGGCACGCCGGTCAGGCGTGACAGTTCGGTCGAGGTGAGGATCCGCCGCGTCTCGGTGAAGCAGCGCAAGACGGCGACTCCGCGCTCCAGCGCGCTGACCGTGTCAGGCCTGGCCTGGACGACGCCGGCGGAATCTTCGATGTCTTGCATCTTGCGTATTTTGAACGCAGCGCTCAAAATACGCAATATCGAACCGCCAAAAAGAGGTGGCAGTGCTCACAGGAGACATGAATATGGATCAAACGCGCATTTCCCGGCGCAGTTTTGCGGCTTGGGGTGCGGCTTCCGCGCTGGCCTCGCCGCTGGCGGCGCTGGCCCAGTCGACCTTCCCGCAAGCCGGACGCCCGATCCGCATCCTGGTCGGCCTGGCCGCGGGCGGCTCGCTCGACGGGCAGTCGCGCTCGGTGGCCAAGCGCCTGGCCGAGCTGGCCGGCACGCAGGTGATCGTGGACAACAAGCCCGGCGCCAGCATGATGCTGGCCGCCACGGAGCTGATGCGCGCCGCACCGGACGGCTACACGCTGATGTATGCGCCTTCTTCGCTGTTCGCCCAGAACCCGCACACCCTCGCCAGCATTCCTTACGACCCCTTCAAGGACTTCACGCCGATCACGATGGCCGCCAAGGGCCCGCTGGTGCTGACCGTGCACCAGTCGCTGCCCGTGCACAACGCCAAAGAGCTGGTCGCCTGGGCCAAGGCCAATCCGGGCAAGCTGAACTTCGCCTCCTTCGGCAACGGCACCTCGTCGCACATCTATGCGATGGCCTTCGCCAGGGCGGTCGGCATCGAGATCGTGCACGTGCCCTACAAGGGCACGGCGGAAGCGGCGCGCGACGTGCTGGAAGGCCGCGTGCAGGCCTACTTCGATGCCGCCCCGACGGCCATCCAGAACGCCGCTGGCGGCCGCATCCGCATGGTGGGCGTGGCCGCGCCCAAGCGCATGGCCGCCGCGCCCGACGTGCCCACCTTCAACGAGCAGGGCATCCCCGGCATGGACCTGACCAGCTGGATCGGCTTCGTCGGCCCGGCCAGGATGGCGCCCGAGCTGGTGGCGCGCCTGAACACGCTGCTGACGCAGGCGCTCAACGCGCCCGAGGTCAAGGAGTTCTACGCCAAGGGCGCCTGGGAGACCGCGCCGTCCAGCCCGGCCGAACTCACCAGCGAGATGCGCGTCGCCTACGACAAGTGGGGCGCGATGGTGAAGCAGATCGGCTTCGAGAAACAGTGAACCCGCAAGACAAGACCCCTCCCATGAAGACCCTCAAGACCCTCCTCCTGGCCGCCAGCTGCGCGGTGCTGCCCCTGGCCGCTTCGGCCCAGGCCCCGTTCCCCAACAAGCCGGTGACCATCATCGTGCCCAACGCCCCCGGCGGCGCGATCGACATCCTGGCCCGCACCCTGGAGCGCGGCCTGAGCGACGCCTGGAAGCAGCCCGTGGTGGTGCAGTACAAGCCGGGCGCGGGCACGGTGATGGGCACCGATTTCGTCGCCAAGGCGCCGGCGGACGGCCACACCATCGGCCTGGTGATCACCGGGCACATGATCAACCCGAGCCTGCGCAAGACCATGCCCTTCGACACCTTGAAGGACCTGGCCGGCGTGTCGCTGCTGGCGAGCTCGCCGATCGTGCTGACGGCGAGCGCCAAGCTGCCCGCCAACAACCTGAAGGAGCTGATCGCGCTTGCGAAGAAAGAAAAGCTGAGCTATGCCTCGCCAGGCAGCGGCAGCTCCATGCACCTGGGCGCCGAGCTGCTCAAGTCCACCGCGGGCATCGAGATCCTGCACACGCCGTACAAGGGCTCGGGCGGCGCCTATCCGGACGTGATCGCCGGCCGGGTGGACCTGCTGGTCGATCCGCTGTTCTCCTCGCTGCCCCACATCAAGTCGGGTGGCCTGAAGCCGATCGCGATCATGAGCCCGAAGCGTTCGGCGATCGCGCCCGAGATCCCCACCGTGGCTGAAACCCTGCCCGGCTTCAGCGTCGAGAGCGTCTTCGGCGCCGTCGTGCCGGCCGCGACCCCGCGCGACATCGTCCACAAGCTCAGCGCGGACATGGCCAAGGTGCTGCAATCCGCCGACGTCAGGCAGCGCATGGCCGACATCGGCCTCACGCCCATCGGCAACACGCCCGAGCAGTTCGACGCCTACATCCGCGCCGAGATCCCGAAGTGGGCCAAGGTGGTGAAGGCCTCCGGCGCGACGGTGGACTGACATGGGCGCGACGCTCTCCACCTGGGACAACCCGCTGAAGTTCAAGCGGATCGAGGTCCGGCCCCTGAACGGCACCATAGGCGCCGAGATCCGGGGCGTGGACCTGCGCCAGCCGCTGGACGACGAAACCTGGGCCGAAGTGCAGCAGGCGTTTGCCGACTACCTGGTCGTCACCTTTCCCCACCAGCCGATCACGCACGAGCAGCACCTGGCCTTCAGCCACCGCTTCGGCGAGCTGATGCAGATGCCGCAACTGCACAGCGTCGAAGGCCACGAGCAGATCCACGTGATCAAGCGCGATGCCGACGACACCGGCCGCGTGGTCGGCGAGAACTGGCACGCCGACAGCACGTACATGGAGCGGCCGCCGCTGGCAGTGATCATGCGGGCGGTGACGGTGCCGGACTTCGGTGGCGACACCGGCTTCCTGAACATGATCCGCGCCTACGAGACGCTGTCGCCGACCATGCGCAAGGTGCTCGACGGGCTGAGCGCCGTCCACAGCGCGACGCGCATCTACGGCTCGGCCTACCTGGCGCAGAACACGCGCTTCAGCGGCGTGAAGACCGAGGTCGACGTGGCCGCCGGCGACCGCGAGACGGTGCATCCGCTGGTTTGCACGCACCCCAGCTCGGGCCGCCGCTTCCTGTACGTGAACAAGGTGTACGTGCAGCGCATAGACGGCATGACGGACGAGGAAAGCAAGCCCCTGCTGCAGTTCCTGCACGACCACTGCAGCAAGTTCGAGCTGACGTGCCGCGTGCGCTGGGCGCCGGACCAGGTGCTGGTCTGGGACAACCGCGCGGCCATGCACAAGGCGATCCCCGACTACGTCGGTCGCGCCCGCTACATGACACGCACCACCATTGCGGGACCGCGCCCGGAGTGAGCGGCGGCCCCCAGGAGAAAAGATTTTGAACAAGACATCCCTGCCCCGCCGCGCCCTCATGGTCGCGCTGGCCTCGTTGCTGGCGCCCGTGCTGGCCCACGCGCAATCCACCGACACCTGGCCCGACAAGCCGGTCAAGCTGGTCGTGCCATTCACCGCCGGCGGCCCCACGGACACCGTCGCCCGCCTGGTCGCGACCGGCCTGCAAGCCTTGTGGAAACAACCGGTGCTGGTGGACTACCGCCCCGGCGCCGGCACCGTGCTCGGCACCTCGCTGGTGGCCAAGGCGCCGCCGGACGGCTACACGCTGGGCATGGCGATCACCGCGCTGACGATCAATCCGAGCGTGCAGCCCAACCTGCCTTACGACACGCGCAAGGACATCGTCGGCGTGTCCCTGGTGGCGCAGGCGCACTTCGGCCTGTTCGCCCATCCGTCGGCGCCGTTCAACACGGTGCCGGAGCTGATCGCCTATGCGAAGAAGAACCCCAACGCCTTGAGCTACGCCACGCCGGGCGCGGGCACCGGCACGCACCTGGCCGGCGAGATGCTCGCGCACATGGCGGGCATCACCATGGTCCACGTGCCGTACAAGGGCAGCGCGCCGGCGCAGCAGGACGTGATCGGCGGCCGCGTTCCGCTGCTGTTCGACATCCTCTATTCGTCGATGCCGTTCGTGAAGGACAAGCGCCTGAAGGTGATTGCGCTGTCGTCGCCCAAGCGCGCGGTATCCAACCCGGAGATCCCGCTGATAGGCGACACCGTGCCCGGCTTCAGCGCGATGAGCTCCATCGGCATCATCGCGCCTTCGGGGCTGCCGACAGCGCTGCTGCACAAGATCAGCGCCGACATCGCCCAGGTGGTGCGCAGCGCCGACGTGCAGGCGCGCGCCGCGCAACTGGGGCTGGAGCCGGTGGGCTCCACCTCCGAGCAGTACACGGCGCAGATCCGCCAGGAGACCGACAAGTGGGCCACCCTGATCAAGGCGGCCGGCATCAAGATCGAGTGAGGGAGTACCAGCCATGAGCCAACTGCAACTGAATCCGCTGCAACCTTTCGCCGCCGAAGCCAGCGGCATCGACCTGCGCCAGCCGCTGGGCGCCGAAGGCCGCAAGGCCATCGAAGACGCGATGGACCGGCACGCGGTGCTGGTGTTTCGCAACCAGCCCCTCACGCAGGCAGAGCAGATCGCCTTCGCCAAGGCGCTGGGCCCCCTGGACATGGGCCTGCGCAAGCTCAAGGGCGGGCCGCACCGCTTCGAATACGCCGAGCTGGCCGACATCTCCAACGTGAAGGTCGACGGCGAAGTGGCCGACCGCCAGCACGCCAAGATCGTCGGCAACGTCGCCAACCAGCTGTGGCACAGCGACAGCTCGTTCCAGAAGCCGCGCGCCAAGTACTCGATGCTGTCGGCCGTGACGACGCCCAGCTTCGGCGGCGATACGGAATTCGCCGACCTGCGCATGGCCTACGACGCGCTGCCCGGCTGGCTGAAAAAGCAGGTGGAGGGGCTGAGCGCGCTGCACTATGCGCTGCACTCGCGCTTCATGCTGGGCGACACCAACTACACCGATGAACAGAAGCAGGCCATCCCGCCGGCGTCCTGGCCGCTGGTGCAGACGGATCCGCGCTGCGGCCGCAAGATCCTGTTCGTCGGCGTGCATGCGTGCGAGATCGAAGGCATGACCCTGGCCGAAGGCCGCATGCTGCTGATGGACCTGCTGGAGCACGCGACCCAGCGCGAGTTCGTCTACCGCCACAAATGGCAGGTGGGTGACCTGGTCATGTGGGACAACACGGCGACCGTGCACCGAGGCCGCTGGTTCGACCTCGCGGAGCGGCGGGAGCTGCGGCGGGCGACGACCGAGGAAGTGGCGGCCTGATCCGTACGCTCTGAAGTGGTGCGCAAGCAAGCTTGCACACCCTACGGGAGCAACCAGATCGGTGTTCGTAGGGTGTGCAAGCTTGCTCGCGCACCATCCCCCCCTCGCCGCTGGAATCCGCCCGCCTCATGGTGGATACTTCCTCCAAACTCTGGAGAGAAAGCATGCTGAAGGGAAAGACTGCCCTCGTCACCGGCTCCACCAGCGGCATCGGCCTGGGCATCGCCAAGGTCATGGCCAGGCACGGCGCCCGCATCATCCTGAACGGTTTCGGCGACACGCAGGCGGCGCAGGACGAGATCGCGGCACTCGGCGCCGAGGTCGCGTACCACGGCGCGGACATGAGCAAGCCGGCCGAGATCGCCGACATGATGAAGTTCGCCGCGGACAAGTTCGGCCGGGTGGACGTGCTGGTGAACAATGCCGGCATCCAGCACGTCGCGAAGATCGAGGACTTCGATCCGGCCCGTTGGGACGCGATCATCGCGATCAACCTGACCAGCGCCTTCCACACCACGCGGCTGGCGATGCCGGCGATGCGCCAGGCAAACTGGGGCCGCATCATCAACATCGCTTCCGCCCACGGGCTGGTGGCGTCGGCCGAGAAGTCGGCCTATGTCGCCTCCAAGCACGGCCTCGTCGGCCTGACCAAGACCGTCGCGCTCGAGACCGCCACCACCGGTATCACCTGCAATGCGATCTGCCCCGGCTGGGTGCTGACGCCGCTGGTGCAAAAGCAGATCGACGCCCGCGCCGCCGCCGGCCACATCAGCGCCGAGCAGGCCAGCAAGGAACTGCTGGAAGAAAAGCAGCCCTCGCTGCAATTCACCACCCCCGAGGAACTGGGCGAGCTCGCGGTCTTCTTCTGCTCGCCCGCTGGCAACAACGTGCGCGGCGTGGCCTGGAACGTCGACGGCGGCTGGGTCGCTCGTTGAGGGCGTGATGGACAGGCGCCGCTTCGCCCTGGCCGGCGCCCTGGGCCTCGCGCCCTGGGCCGGTGCCGCCGCCGACGCCATCGAGGACCGCTTCGGCTCGCGCAGTGCCGTGTTCATGGCCGGCGCGCGCCGCATCGAGCTCGCCAGCGGCGGGCGCCTGGGCGCGGCGATGCTGGATACCCGGTCGGAGCGGCCGTACCACTACCGCGGCGACGAGCGCTTCCCGATGTGCAGCACCTTCAAGCTGCTGGCGGCCGGCTTGGTGCTGGCGCGGGTGGATGAAGGCAAGGAACAGCTGGCGCGCCGCATCGCGATCCAGCCGTCCGACCTGGTGGAGTACGCGCCGCGAACGCAGCCGCGCGTGGGCGGCGAGCCGATGACGGTGGCCGAACTCTGCGACGCCGCCGTGACCCTCAGCGACAACGCCGCGGCGAACGTGCTGCTGCGCAGCTTCGGCGGCCCGGCGGCGCTGACCGCCTTCGCGCGCAGGCTGGGCGACAAGGTCACGCGGCTGGACCGCAGCGAGCCGGAACTGAACACTGCGGTCGCCGGTGATCCACGCGACACGACATCGCCGCTCGCCATGCTGCGCACGGTGCACAAGCTGGTGCTCGGGGATGCACTGGCGCCCTCGTCGCGCGAGCAGCTCACCACCTGGCTGGCCGGCAACAAGGTGGGCGATGCCCGTTTTCGCGCCGGACTCATGGCTGGCTGGCGGGTGGCCGACAAGACCGGCACCGGACCCAACGGGACCAGCAACGACATCGGCGTGGCCTGGCCACCAGGCCGCCAGCCGATCGTGCTGACGGCCTATCTCACCGGCAGCAAGCTGGACGCCGGCGGTCGTGACCGCGCCCTCGCCGACGTCGCGCGGCTGGTGAATCGCATCACCAACGACTGAGCGTTCCAGCAGAGCTTTCGGGCAACACGCCCGAGCACCGGAATGCTAGCCTTGGGCACTGCAACGGAGTCTTCGATGACCGCGACAGCGTCTGCGCGCCTGGCGGGCCAGGTGGCCCTCGTCACCGGCGGGGCCCAGGGCATAGGGCTCGGCATCGCCGAACGGCTGGCCCGCGAAGGGGCACGCATCGCCCTGAACGTGCACAAGCTCGACGGCCGCGCCCACGCCGCGCGGCAGCAGCTGGTGGATGCCGGTGCGGACTGCGAGTTGTTCGTGGCCGACGTCGCTGACGTGGCCAACGTGCAGCACATGGTGGCGGCCATCACGGCCAGCCACGGTCGGCTCGACCTGCTGGTGAACAACGCCGGCATCGAACGGCGCGCCGGTGCGCTCGACGTCTCGGAAGCGGATTACGACGCCGTCATCGCCACCAACCTGAAGGGCCCCTTCTTCCTGGCACAGGCGTTCGCGGCACAGGCCAGGGCCGCGGGCCGCGGCGGACGCATCGTCAACATCAGCTCGGTGCACGAAGAACTCCCCTTCCCGCATTTCGCGCCCTATTGCGCGAGCAAGGGCGGGCTGAAGATGATCATGCGGACCCTGGCCCTGGAGTTGGCGCCGCTGGGCATCACGGTGAACAACGTCGCGCCGGGGGCCATCCGCACGCCGATCAACGCGCAATTGCTGGCGCAGCCGCAGCAGGTCGAAGCCCTGGTCGGGCAGATCCCGCTCGGGCGAATGGGCGAGCCCGACGATGTCGCCGGCGTGGTGGCCTTCCTCGCGTCGGACGACGCGCGCTACATCACCGGCACCACCGTCTTCGTCGACGGCGGGCTGCTGTGGAACTACTCGGAGCAATGAGCGAGCCGCAGCAGGATCCCCACCCGCGGCACGCCGCCGCAGCGCGCGCGCCGCCGCCCGACACCTGCACACCGGCGGACCGCTACCAGGAACTGTTCGTGGCGGTGCAGCAGGGGCAGGTCTTTGCCGACAGCAAGAGCTTCGTCGACTGCGCGCCGCGCCGGCCGCCGCGCCGCATCCTGCAGGACTACCGCGCCCGATGCGATCGGCCCGGATTCGACCTGAAGGCCTTCGTGCATGAAGCCTTCGACGCCCCGCAGCCGGCGGACAGCGGCTTCGTCCCGCTGCCCGGGCAGCCCCTGGCCGAACGGATCGGAGCCTTGTGGCCCTTCCTCACCCGGCAGCCGGAGAGCCACCCGGTGCACGGGTCGCTGCTGCAATTGCCGCACGCCTACGTCGTGCCGGGAGGCCGCTTCGCCGAGCTGTATTACTGGGACTCGTACTTCACCATGCTGGGGCTGCCCGGCACCGGCAGCGGCAGCCTGGTGCAGGCGATGACCGAGAACTTCGCCTGGCTGGTCGACACCTACGGCCACGTTCCGAACGGCACGCGAACCTACTACCTGAGTCGCTCGCACCCGCCGGTCTTCGCCTTGATGACGCAGCTTTGCGAGCAGCGCGGTGGCGCGCCCGCGCGCGAGTACCTGCCGCAGCTGCGCCGCGAGCACGCTTTCTGGATGGCCGGCGAGCAGCGAGCCCGCCCCGGCTGCCCGGTGCACCGGGTGGTCGCGCTCGATGGCGGCGCCCGCCTCAACCGCTACTGGGATGCGCGCTGCACGCCGCGCGAAGAGTCCTGGCACGAAGACGTCGCCACCGCGGCTCGCGCGGATCGCCCGCCGCAAGAGGTCTACCGGCACCTGCGCGCCGCCGCCGAGTCGGGCTGGGATTTCAGCTCGCGCTGGCTCGAGGAGGACGAGGACGGCCGACCCTCGGCCTCGCTCGCCACGATCCGCACCACCGACTTCTTGCCGGTGGACCTGAACTGTTTCCTGCACGAACTGGAGCGCCACATCGCCGTCCTCGCCGAGGACGCTGGCGACGCGTCGCTGGCCCACGAGTTCCGCGCGCGGGCCCGGCGACGCGCCGCGGCGATCCAGCAGCTGCACTGGGACCCGGTGCAGGGCTGCTTCGTCGACTACGACTGGCGCCGCACGCGTCCGCGCCACTGCGTGACGGCCGCCACGCTGGTGCCGCTGTTCTGCGGCGTCGCCACGCAGGGGCAAGCCAGCGCCGTGGCGCAGGCGGTGCGTGCGCGCCTGCTGGCGCCGGGCGGCATGGGCACCACGGAGTTCTTCAGTGGCGAGCAGTGGGACCGGCCGAACGGCTGGGCGCCGCTGCAATGGATGGCGGCCGAAGGCTTCGCCCGCTATGGCCTGACGCAGCTGGCGCAGGAGATCCGGCATCGCTGGCTCACCAGCGTGCAGACGGTCTACGCCCGCGAGGGCAAGCTGGTGGAGAAATATGCATTGCGCCCCACCCCGGCGGAGCACGCCACCGGCGGCGGCGGCGGCGAGTACCCATTGCAGGACGGCTTCGGCTGGACCAACGGCGTGACGGCGTGCTGGCTGGCGACGCCGGACTGACCCGCCTCAGATCACGAGTTCGATCAGGAACGGCCCGGGCCGGTCGAAGCTGCGCTTCATCAGCTCGGCGCATTGCTCCAGCGTTTCCGCCCGCGCGGCTTGCACCCCCATGCCCTCGGCCAGCTTGACCCAGCCGAGGTCGGGATTGCCCAGGTCCAGCATGCGCATGGCCGTCTCCCCGGGTGTGGCGCCTACGCCCTTGTATTCGCCGACCAGGATCGCGTACTTGCGGTTGCTGAGGATGATGGTGGTCACCGGCAGCTGCTCGCGCGCCTGCGTCCACAGCGCCTGCAGCGAGTACATCGCCGAGCCGTCGGCCTGCAGGCTGATCACGCGGCGCTT
>JAQGMY010000209.1 GCA_028292105.1 Ramlibacter sp. | reverse complement strand
GTTCAACTGCAGCCGCGCACCACGCAAGTCGGTGGCGTCGTCGTAGCGCACGCCCGCCACGTCGACTTCGGCGCCGGCCCAGGCCGGCAGGCACAGGCAGGCTGCAAACAAGACGCGCTGGTCAGGGTTCAGGGCCATGGGGTTGTCCTCCGGGAGGTGGATGCTGGCCGGACTTCTGGTCCACCCGGCGACCGCGTTCTGTCTCCCATGGGCGCCGTTCCTGTGCCTTCTGGCCGCACTCGCAGTGCCGGAATGCCTTTGCTACACTGGGGCCGTGTTCATCCACCACACCGTGATCACAGGTTGCAGCGACCGGGGAGCCTGGCCCTGGCGCAAGCCTGTTCAAGTGCATCACTGAAGCACGGGGGCGTCCCGTGCGCCCGCGCCCATCCCGGGCCCCGATCGTTTTGCCGCGACCCTGAGCGTCGCCGAGCTTGTGGAGGCTCACCCTTGATCACCGAACTCGAATTCAAGAGCCTTGCTTCGCAGGGCTACAACCGCATTCCCCTGATCGCGGAGGCCTTCGCGGATCTCGAGACACCCTTGTCCCTGTACCTGAAGCTGGCCCACGCCAAAGGCGGCGGCAAGCTCAGTTTCCTGCTGGAGTCGGTGGTGGGTGGCGAGCGCTTCGGCCGCTACAGCTTCATCGGCCTGCCCGCGCAGACTTTCCTGCGCGCCAGCGGCTTTGGCGCCGACGCCCGCACCGAGGTGGTCTCGGACGGCCAGGTGGTCGAAACCGCCGGCGGCAATCCGCTGGACTTCATCGAGGCCTACCAGAAGCGCTTCAAGGTGGCGCTGCGGCCGGGATTGCCGCGGTTCTGCGGTGGCCTGGCCGGGTACTTCGGCTACGACACCGTCCGGTACATCGAGAAGAAGCTGGAAAAGAGCTGCCCGCCGGACACGCTGGGCTGCCCCGACATCCTGCTGCTGCAGTGCGAAGAACTGGCGGTGATCGACAACCTGTCGGGCAAGCTCTACCTGATCGTCTATGTGGACCCGGGCAAGCCGGAGGCCTATCCGAACGGCAAGCGCCGCCTGCGCGAGCTGAAAGACCAGCTGAAGTATTCGGTGAGCGCGCCGACGGTGCGCCAGACCGAAACCTTTCCGGCCGAGCGCGAGTTTGCCAAGGCGGATTACCTCAAGGCGGTGGAGCGCGCCAAGGAGCTGATCGCGGCCGGCGACTTCATGCAGGTGCAGGTGGGCCAGCGCATCAAGAAGCGCTACACCGAGTCGCCGCTGTCGCTGTACCGGGCCTTGCGCTCGCTCAATCCCAGCCCCTACATGTATTTCTACAACCTGACCGGGACCATCGCGTCGGGCAGCGACTTCCATGTGGTCGGCGCTTCGCCGGAGATCCTGGTGCGCCAGGAACAGACCCCGGAGGGCCAGAAGATCACGATCCGGCCGCTGGCGGGCACCCGCGCGCGGGCTTCCTCGCCCGAGGCCGACAAGGCGGTGGAGCTCGAATTGATCAACGACGAGAAGGAGCGCGCCGAGCACGTGATGCTGATCGACCTGGCGCGCAACGACATCGGCCGCATCGCCAGGACCGGCACGGTGAAGGTCACGGAGGCGTTCGCGGTGGAGCGTTACAGCCACGTGATGCACATCGTCAGCAACGTCGAGGGCATCCTGAAGGAAGGCATGAGCAACATGGACGTGCTCCGGGCCACCTTCCCGGCCGGCTCCTTGAGCTGCGCGCCCAAGGTGATCGCGATGGATCTGTTCGACGAGCTCGAGCCGAACAAGCGCGGCCTGTATGGCGGCGCCTGTGGCTACCTCAGTTATGCGGGCGACATGGACGTGGCCATCGCGATCCGCACCGGGATCATCAAGGACCAGACGCTTTACGTGCAGGCGGCGGCGGGCGTCGTGGCGGACTCGGTTCCGGAGCTGGAATGGAAAGAGACCGAAGCGAAAGCGCGGGCGCTGCTGCGGGCGTCGGAGCTGGTCGAGGAGGGGCTGGAATGACAACCCTGCAAGGCAGCGGAAGCAACGACTTCTCGCACGACATCATCGGGGCGGCGGTGGAGGTGCAGCGCCTGCTGGGCACCGGGCTGCCGGCAGCCGCTTATGTGGAGGCGCTCGCGCTCGAGCTGGGTGAGCGCGAGATCGGCTTCTCCCAGGACGTGCCCCTGGAGGCGCAATACAAGGGCAGGTCGCTGGGAGTGGTGCAGCGCGCCACCTTCATCGTCGAGCAGTCCGTGCTGGTGCAGGTCAAGGCATGCGATTCGCTCACCGATACGCACAGGGCCGAGGTGCAGGCCGGGATGCGGCTCGCCGGGCTGGCACTGGGACTCCTGATCAACTTCAACGTCTTCCCGGTGGTCAAGGGCGTGCATCGGCTGGTGAACAAGGCGAGGGCCGACGCATGAAGCTCCTCATGGTCGACAACTACGACAGCTTCACCTACAACCTGGTCCAGTACTTCGGTGAACTCGGCGCGGAGGTCGAGGTGTTTCGCAACGACGAGATCTCGGTTGCCGACATTGCGGCGCGCGGGCCCGACCGGCTGGTGATTTCTCCCGGCCCTTGCTCGCCTGCGCAAGCGGGGATTTCCGTGGCCGCCATCCAGCACTTTGCCGGCAAGCTGCCCATCCTGGGCGTCTGCCTCGGACACCAGGCCATCGGGGCCGCGCTGGGCGGCAGGATCGTCCGCGCGCAGCGCCTGATGCATGGCAAGACCAGCGAGATCACGACCACGCGAGAAGGCGTGTTCAGCGGGCTGCCGGAGCAATTCACGGTGAACCGGTACCACTCGCTCGCCATCGAGAAGGACAGCTGTCCTGCCGACCTCAAGGTCACCGCGTGGACGCAGGACGGCGAGATCATGGGCGTGCGCCACAAGGAGCTGGCCATCGAGGGCGTGCAGTTCCATCCGGAGTCGATCCTCACCGAGCATGGCCACGCGTTGCTGAAGAACTTCCTGGAGCAGAAGCGATGAACAAGCCGGTCGATCTGCGCAGCGACACCGTGACCCGACCCACAGCGGGGATGCGCGCGGCCATGGCGGCGGCGCCGCTCGGCGACGACGTGTTCGGCGATGACCCGAGCGTCAATGCGCTGCAGGAAAAGATCGCCGGCATGCTCGGCTTCGAAGCGGCGCTGTTCGTGCCGACCGGGACGCAGAGCAACCTTTGCGGGATCCTCTCGCACTGCCAGCGCGGTGACGAATACATCGTCGGCCAGATGCAGCATTGCTACCGCTGGGAAGGCGGTGGCGCCGCGGTGTTCGGCAGCGTGCAGCCGCAGCCGCTCGAGCACCAGCCGGATGGCAGCCTGGCACTGGCCGACATCGAAGCCGCCATCAAGCCGGACGATCCGCACTTCGCCCGCACGCGGCTGCTGGCCCTGGAGAACACCTTGGGCGGCAAGGTGCTTCCCATCGCCTACCTGCAGCAAGCCAGTGCGCTGGCGCGGTCCAGGGGCCTTGCCACGCACCTCGACGGCGCGCGTCTTTTCAATGCGGCCGTGTCGCAGGCGGCGGCGAGTGGCACCGACGCCCGCAGCGAAGCCAGGCGCATCGCCGGCCTGTTCGACAGTGTTTCGGTCTGCTTCAGCAAGGGCCTCGGTGCGCCGGTCGGCTCGGCGCTGTGCGGCACGCGAGAGTTCGTCGCCAGGGCGCGCCGGATCCGCAAGATGGCCGGCGGCGCGATGCGCCAGTCCGGCATGTTGGCCGCGGGCGCGGCGTACGCGCTGGACCACCATGTCGAGCGGCTGGCGGAGGACCACGCACTGGCGCGGCGGCTGGCCGAAGGCCTGGCCGGGATCGAAGGCGTTCAGATGGAAGCGCCGCAGACCAACATCCTCTTCGTCGACCTGACGGGGCCGGCCCGCGAACGTTCGGCAGGGCTGATCCCGGCGCTGGCCAACGAGGGCGTGCTCGCCACCGGGCTCTACCGGCTGCGCTTCGCGACGCACCTCGACGTCGATGCGGCCGGGATCGATCGGGCGGTCGCCACCGTTCGCTCGTACTTGCGCGCCTGAAGGAGCCGCCGTGCCGGACGCGCAGCAGCTGCTCCTGTTCATGGCCGCCGGCGTGCTGTTGAACCTCACACCGGGGCCCGACGTGCTTTACATCGTGAGCCAGTCCTTGCGCGCGGGAGTCAGGGCGGGCGTTGTCGCGGGGCTTGGCATCACGGCAGGATGTTTCGTCCACGTCCTTGCGGCGGCGGCGGGGCTGAGCGCGCTGATGGCGGCATCGGCCTCTGCCTTCAACCTGTTGAAGTGGGCCGGGGCGGCGTATCTTCTGTGGGTGGGTGTGCGCTTGTTGTTGGCCAGTTCGCAGGCTGTGCGGTGGGGTGCGGCTTCACGCACACGGTCCGCCGACCAGGAGGGAAGCCTCTGGAAGGTGTTTCGCGGCGGCTTCCTGACCAACGTGCTGAATCCGAAAGTGGCGATCTTCTTCCTGGCCTTCGTGCCCCAGTTCATTGCGCCCGGCAGCGGGAACAAGGCACTGGTCTTCGTCCTGCTCGGCACCCTCTTCAACATCAACAGCGTCGCCGTGAATTGCGGCTGGGCGCTGGCCGCCGCGGGGATGGCGCGGCACGGGACCGTACAGCGCGGCATGCAGTGGCTCGACCGCGTCGCCGGCGTCCTCTTCATCGCGTTTGGCCTGAAGCTCGCGCTGGCCGACAATCCCACCCGATAACAAGCGTTTCGAGGAGCAAGCCATGTCCATCACCCCCCAGGAAGCGCTGCAGCGCACGATCGAGCACCGCGAGATCTTCCACGACGAGATGCTGAAGATCATGCGGCTGATCATGAGCGGCGAGCTGTCTCCCGTGATGACCGCCGCGCTGATCACCGGCCTGCGCGTGAAGAAGGAAACCATCGGCGAGATCACCGCCGCCGCCCAGGTCATGCGCGAGTTCTCGACCAAGGTGAACGTCCTTGACAAGACGCACCTGGTCGACATCGTCGGCACCGGCGGCGACGGCTCGCACACCTTCAACATCTCGACCTGCTCCATGTTCGTGGCGGCGGCGGCGGGCGCCAAGGTCAGCAAGCACGGCGGCCGCAGCGTGTCGAGCAAGAGCGGCAGCGCCGACGTGCTCGAGGCGCTCGGCCTGAACATCAATCTGTCGCCGGACGCCATCGCCAAGTGCATCGCGCAGACCGGCATCGGCTTCATGTTCGCGCCCAACCACCACCCGGCGATGAAGAACGTCGCACCGGTTCGCAAGGAACTGGGCGTGCGCACCATCTTCAACATCCTGGGGCCGCTCACCAACCCGGCCGGCGCGCCCAACATCCTGATGGGCGTGTTCCATCCGGACCTGGTGGGCATCCAGGTGCGCGCGCTGCAACGACTGGGCGCCGACCATGCGCTGGTCGTCTACGGCCGTGACGGCATGGACGAAGTGAGCCTGGGCGCCGCCACCATCGTCGGCGAGCTGAAGGACGGCGAGATCCGCGAGTACGAGATCCACCCGGAAGACTTCGGCCTGCCCATGGCCAGCAACCGCACCCTGAAAGTGGAAACGCCGCAGGAGTCGCTGGCCATGATGCAGCAGGTGCTGGACGACCAGCCGGGCGCGCCCCGCGACATCGTGATCCTGAACGCGGGCGCTGCCCTCTACGCGGCCAACGTGGTGAAGGACATCCGCGCCGGCATCGACAAGGCGCGCGAAGTGATCGCCTCCGGCGCGGCCAAGGCCAAGCTGGAGCAACTGGTGAGCGTTTCCAAAACCCTGGCGAGCTGATCGACATGTCCGACATCCTGGAAAAAATCATTGCCGTCAAGCGCGAAGAGATCGCGGCGGCGCAAAAGAAGAAGCCCATCGAGCTGGTGCGCGAGGACGCCTTCAGCCGCGTGCTGACGCGCGACTTCGAAGGCGCGCTGCGGGCGAAGATCGCCGCCGGCAAGCCCGCGGTGATCGCCGAGGTGAAGAAGGCCAGCCCGAGCAAGGGCCTGCTGCGCGCGGACTTCATCCCGGCCGACATCGCCCAGAGCTACGCCGAGCACGGCGCGGCTTGCCTGTCGGTGCTGACCGACCAACAGTTCTTCCAGGGCAGCGCCGAATTCCTCAAGCAGGCGCGCGCGTCCTGCGACCTGCCGGTGCTGCGCAAGGACTTCATGATCGACGCCTACCAGGTGTACGAGGCGCGTTCCATGGGCGCCGACTGCATCCTGCTGATTGCCGCCTGCCTGTCGGACGCGCAGATGTCCGAGCTGGAGGGCATCGCCCGCAGCATGGACATGGCCGTTCTGGTGGAGGTGCACGACGCCCAGGAACTGCAGCGCGCACTGAAGCTCAAGACGGCCTTGCTCGGCGTGAACAACCGCAACCTGCGCACTTTCGAGGTCAGCCTGGACACGACGATCGAGTTGATCAAGGACGTGCCCGCGGGCAAGCTGCTGGTGACGGAGTCCGGCATCGGCACGGCCGAAGACGTCCAGCGGCTGCGCGCCGCCGGCGTGCAGGCCTTCCTGGTGGGCGAAGCGTTCATGCGCGTCCCGGAGCCTGGCGAGGCGCTGAAAGCCCTGTTCGGCAGCTGATGGATCGCCTGGACGCCTGGGCGCCGCAGCAGTGGCCACTGGCCGAAGGCTGGCGCCAGCCGGTGGCGCAGTTCCTCGCCAGCGAGGCCGGGCAGCGACTGGCGTCCTTCCTCCAGCAACGGCTGGCCGCTGGCGCAGTCATCTTCCCGCCGCATCCGCTGCAGGCGCTGGAACTCACGCCGCTCTCGTCGGTGCACGCGGTGGTGCTCGGGCAGGACCCGTACCACGGCGCCGGCCAGGCGCATGGGCTGGCGTTCTCGGTGCGGGACGGCGTCAAGCTGCCGCCGTCGCTGAAGAACATCTTCAAGGAGCTCGGGCACAGCCCGGCCAGCGGGTCCCTGGTCGAGTGGGCGCGGCACGGCGTGCTGCTGCTCAACACCTGCCTTACGGTGGAAGAGGGACAGCCCGCCAGCCATGCCAGGCGCGGCTGGGAGGAGTTGACGGATCGCCTGGTGGCCCACGTGGCCGCGACTGCCTCCCCTTGTGTGTACTTCCTCTGGGGCGCGCACGCCCAGGCGAAAGCCCCCCTGATCGAGCGCACGGCGGCGGCGCACGGCCGCGAGGTGCTGATCCTGCAGGCCAACCATCCGTCGCCGCTGTCGGCCCGGCGGCCGCCGGTGCCCTTCCTCGGCTGCGGGCACTTCTGCGTCGCCCGCGCCTGGCTCGCGCAGCGCGGCGTGGCCTCGGTGTTCTGAGCACGCGCTGCCCGGGTATGCTGCCGGTTCAACGACGCACCGAGTGCATTCATCCGTGATCCGACTCATCTACGCCAGCAAGGCAGCATCGAACCTGCCCCTCGACCTGAAGGACATCCTGGCCGTGGCCCGCCCCCACAACCGCGCAGCCGGCATCACCGGTGCGCTGTGCCTGATCAACGGGGTGTACATCCAGTACATCGAGGGGGAGGAGGAGGACGTCACCGCCTTGTTCCAGCGCATCCTCCGGGATCCGCGCCACTCGGGCGCCAAGGTGATGGACCGGGCGGCGATCGAGAGCCGGGCCTTCTCCGCCTGGACCATGGGCCTGCTGACCTGGGACCCCGAGTCGGAGGTGATCTTCCGTTCGTTCAATGGCAGGCAGGAAGTCCTCGATGCCTACGCCGCCGACCCCCGCACCGCGAATGCCATGTTCCAGAAGTGGGCGGCGAGCGCCAATTGGATGACGGTCTAGCCGGACCGCCGCGGGATGTACCTAGGTGTGCTGGCGCAGCAGCAGGCGCGCCAGCCAGGGCCGGAAACCGCGACTGACCGAGCGCATGCCGGCACGCGCAGGCAGGGGCAATTCCATGCGCGTGTCGTCCAGGTAGTCGCGACGGATGTCGACGGTGCTGTGCTGGCCGACGGCGGCGTAGTTCTTGTGCAGCCAGCTCGCGCCCGCCGCCCGCCCGGCCTCGAACAGCTGGCGGATCATGGCGGCATCGGGCGACGAGCGGGACGAACCTGGATAGGCGTCGAGCGCCAGCGCGCCGTCGATGCGGTGCACGCGCACGATCTTGCAGCGCGAATGCGAGATGGCGCCTTCGGCCAGCAGCCGGTTGATGAAGTCGATCGCGCGCATCTGGGTCAACAGGCTGGCGTTGAACGTGATCTCGTTGACGCGGTCGGCGATTTGCGCCGCCGACCTTGGGGCGGCATCGCGGCTCACCGGGTTGATCTGCACCAGCACCAGGTCGGCGCTGTCGCATTCCCCGATCAGCGGAGCCAGCGCCGGGTTCACCGAGTAGCCGCCGTCCCAGTACGGCTCGCCGTCGATCTCCACCGCCTTGAACAGCATCGGCAGGCAAGCCGAGGCCAGCACCGCGCGGGCGTCGAGCTGCCTGCCGCTGAACACCACCGCCTTGCCGGTGGTCACATGCGTGGCGGAGACGAACACCTTCAGGCCGCGCTGGGCGCTGATCGCCTGGAAGTCGATCTCGGACTCCAGCAGGTCGCGCAAGGGATTGATGTCCAGCGGATTGCTGCTGTACGGTGACAACTGCAGCCCGCTCCACAGCATCTTGACGAACTGCTGCTGGAACGCGCCCATGCTGCCCCAGCCACTGACGCGGTTCCACACACCGGCGAGCTTCTCGCGCGCGCCTTCCCGCGGGTCGCGGCCGGCAGCCTGGGCCGTGACCCAGCCGCTGGCCAGCGCGACTGCGTTGAGGGCGCCGGCGCTGGCGCCGCTGAGTCCTTCGATGGCGACGCGGCCATCTTCGAGCAGGGCATCGAGGGCACCCCAGGTGAAGGCCCCGTGGGAGCCGCCGCCTTGCAGGGCGAGGTTGAGCATGCGCATGCTTCCAGGTTAGCAAGCTCCATGCTCGGCACCGGCAACATGGCCGCTGCCGTCAGCATGCGTCAGCCGCTGTTTCAGAGGTGTTTCAGGGCCGCCGGGTCAGCCTCCAAGCCGACCGGCGGTCAGAAAGCTGCTATAGTCTGCGGTTCGCCGGAGGGGTGCCCGAGTGGCTAAAGGGGGCAGACTGTAAATCTGTTGGCTTACGCCTACGTTGGTTCGAATCCAACCTCCTCCACCAGGCTTTCCGAGCAGTTTCGGGAGGCCAGGCGTTGGTAGCGATAGATGAGTTGAGTGGGGCCGTAACGGGCGCCTGGGTCGGACGCGCTAAAGGCCGTTGGATCATTCCCGATGCGGGTGTAGTTCAATGGTAGAACCTTAGCCTTCCAAGCTAATGACGCGGGTTCGATTCCCGCCACCCGCTCCAGTTCATCGACAGTTGCGCGGCGAGCGAATTTTTGCCCTTGTGGCTCAGTGGTAGAGCACCCCCTTGGTAAGGGGGAGGTCGTGGGTCCGATTCCCGCCAAGGGCACCAGAACAGCTGGTGATCGTTAGTTTTTTTCGGAGTCGAAAAAATGGCAAAAAGCAAATTCGAGCGGACCAAGCCGCACGTCAACGAGCGCACCATCGGTCACGTTGACCACGGCAAGACCACGCTGACCGCAGCAATCGCTACCGTCCTGGCGAAGAAATTCGGCGGCGAAGCAAAAGCATACGACCAGATCGATGCGGCTCCTGAAGAGAAGGCACGCGGCATCACCATCAACACCGCGCACGTCGAGTACGAAACCGAAAACCGTCACTACGCGCACGTTGACTGCCCAGGCCACGCCGACTACATCAAGAACATGATTACCGGTGCTGCGCAGATGGACGGCGCGATCCTGGTGTGCTCGGCCGCCGACGGCCCGATGCCACAGACCCGCGAGCACATCCTGCTGGCGCGTCAGGT
>JAQGMY010000164.1 GCA_028292105.1 Ramlibacter sp. | reverse complement strand
CGCCTGCCAGTGCCGCCAGCGCGCCCGCCATGACCGACGCGCAGCGGCAACAGGTCGAGCTGGCGGCCGTCATGGACACCGTCGCCACGCGCTGGCGCACGCGCGCCGCCGCCCAGGGCTGGCCGATGAACCCGCCCACACCGGTGGCCGCGGTGGGGGGCATCCAGGCCTCCACCGCCCCAGCCGCCGCGCCCGCCGCGCAGCCCCCCATCCGCAGCGAAAAGCTGGGCACCGCGCCCCCAAGTGCCGACGTGAAGCAGCCGACCAAGCCGGTCACGGACGACAACGTGAGCTCCCGGCATCCGACGGCGGCCGGCTCCAAGCCCTGAGGCTCCTATGATCCGCGGATGGCCCTGACCGTCTACGGCATCCCCAATTGCGACACCGTCAAGAAGGCCCGTGCCTGGCTTGCCGAGCACGGCGTGGACTACCAGTTCCACGATTTCAAGAAGCAGGGCGTGCCGCCGGAGCGCCTGGATGGCTGGATGCGCGCGGCCGGCTGGGAGAAGCTGGTGAATCGGCAGGGCACCACCTGGCGCAAGCTGGACCCCGGCGTGCAGGCGGGCGCCCAGGACGCAACCGGTGCCCGGGCGCTGATGCTGCAGCAGCCCAGCGTCATCAAGCGTCCGGTGGTGGAATGGCCGGACGGAACGGTGACGGTCGGATTCGACGCCGGCGGCTGGGCGGTGCGAAAGAATGCCCGGCCTTGATTTGTTTACCGGCGCTTTACCTGAAAGCAGTGCAGGGTTGGTGGCGGCTGACTAAAATTTGAGCATCGAGCAGTCCAACGAGTCCTTGCCATGAAGCAAAGCATTCTCTTCACCGCGCTGGGCGTTCTCGCCTTCGGCGCAGCCGCGCAAGAAGTCGGTCAAGTCATCTCCACCCAGCCGGTGGTGCAGCAGGTCGCGGTGCCGCGCCAGTTCTGCAACAACCAGGTTGTCATGGCGCCGCCACAGACCTCCGGCGGCGGTGGCCTGCTGGGCGCCGTCGTTGGCGGCCTGGTGGGCAGCCAGATCGGCCACGGTGGCGGCCGCATGGCGGCAACCGGCGTCGGCGCGGTGGTCGGCGCGATTGCCGGCAACAACATCGAAGCCAATGGCCAGCGCGGGCAGGTGGTGCCCACCTGCACCACCGAGACCACCTACGAGAACCGCACCGTTGCCTACAACGTGACGTACGAATACGCCGGTCGCCAGTACACGACGCAGATGGCCAATGATCCGGGCCCGACGGTTCAACTGAACGTCTCCCCGGTCGGCCAGGCCCAGCAGCAGTTCGCGCCGTCGCAGCAGTTCTCCGCCCCCGTGCAGAGCTCCGGCATGATCGTTCAGCAGGCAGAGCCGGCCATCGTGTACTCCGGCTATCCGGCCGCCTACCCGGCGTATCCGGCCTACCCGGTCTACGCGCCCTATCCGTACTACCGTCCGTATGCGCCGGTCGGGATTTCGTTGGGCTTCGTGGTCGGTGGCCACGGCCACGGCTACGGCGGAGGACACCGGCGCTGGCGCTGAGGGGCGCAGAGCTGCGAACAAAAGGGAAGCTTCGGCTTCCCTTTTTGCTGTGGCTGCGCGGGCGGGGGTGGTGCGCGGCGAAGCCGCACACCCTACCGGTGCCGAGCTACCGACGCCACGTACAGGCGCGGAGCTAACGGATGCGACCGGTGCGGTGGGTTGTGCGGCTGCCCCGCGCACCAACGCGCCGGCGACTGTAGGGTGTGCGGCTCCGCCGCGCACCACCCCAATTCCCGGGTTCCACGTCAAATCCTCACAGCGCCGTCTGCAGCACCGCACCCTTCCACAGCACCGGTCCGGTCGGGCCGCCCTCGCCCGGCACGCCGCCCTTGGGCTCCAGGCTGACCGCGAAGGCGGGCGACTGGCCCACCACCTGTTCGGCCGCGGCCATCCGCAGCACCGGCTGCTGCGCCAGCACCCCCAGCGAGCGCGGGGCGCCGGAGGCAGGCATCGCCCACAGCTGCAGCGACTTGTCGGAGGCCTCGCGGTATTCACCCACCCGCTTGAGCGTCAGGGTCTGCCGCTTCGGATCGAAGGTGACCAGCATCGTGGGAGTCGCCTTGTCGTCGTGCAGCACCGACACGTAGCGCACGTCCGGCTGCGCCTGCAATTGCGCCACCAGTTGCGCATTGCGCGCGGCCAGCTCGCGTTGCTGGTTCTGCAGTTGCGCCAGCTGCGCCTGGCTGCCTTGCAGGCGCTCGTTCACGTTCAGCGTGACGACCACGGCTGCCAGCGAGGCGGCCACCGCCGCGAGCGCACCGGCGCGCCACCAGTTGCGGGCCCGCCCCAGCAGCCCGGCCGGCAGGCTGTCCGGGGCGGCCCGCCGCCGCGATGCCGCCGCCGCGTCGGCCGCCACCAGGTTTTCTATCTTCTTCCAGACGTTGGGGTCCGGTGCGAGGGACTGCTGTACTTCCGTGATCGACATGAACCGCTCCTGCCACACCTGCGCCATCACGCGCAGGCGCGGGCTGCTGCGCGCCAGCGTTTCGAACCGGCGGCGCGCGCCGCCTCGCAGGGTGCCGAGCGCGTAGCCGGCGGCCAGGCGGTCCATGAGATCGGGGCGTTCGAGGATGTTCATCGTCGGCCCTTACGCGACACGCGCCATGCAGCCGCGCAACTGCTCGAGGCCGCGGCGGATCCAGGTCTTGACGGTGCCCAGCGGCAGCTTGAGTTGCTCCGCCAGCTCGCTGTGGCTCAGGTCCCGCAGGTAGGCGAGGCTGACCACTTCCCGCTGCCGCGCCTCCAGCTTGCGCAGGCATTCGTGCAGCGCCCAGGCTTGCTCGCTCGCCTGCGCCGTGTCCACCGGGTCGGGCGAATCGCCGGCGACCGTGTCGCTCATGACGTCGTCGAGTTCCTGCACCGTGTCCGCCCGTTCGCTCGTGCGGCGGCGCAGGAAGTCCAGGGAGCGGCTGCGCACGATCATGCCCATCCAGGCCAGTGGCGGGCTCAGCGTCGAGCGGTAGTCCCCCGCCGAGCGCCAGATCGTGATGAAGGCTTCCTGCAGCGCGTCCTCGGCCCAGTTCCGGTTGCCGCAGACCTTGACCGCCACGCCGAAGAGCTTGGTCGAGGTGCTGTCGTACAGCTCGCGCAAGGCGAGTTCGCTGTGGCGCTGGCGGGCGGGATCGAGCAGGCGCTCGGCCACCTGATCGATGAGGGCGATCAGCTGCAGGTCGGGATGGAGCGAAGTCATGATTAAGTATTCTGCTGTACTTCGGATACGCAGCCGGGTCGGGCCTGGATTCAGCGGCGGCGCCGACACAAAGCATGGCATGCCGCACGTTTTCCCGCGCCGCGAAAAACAGTCTTCCAGTGGCGCCGCTGCACGCGTGCAGCCACCGCGCTAGGCTGGCCGTCGGCCCTGCCGGGCCCCATCCAAAGGACCAGGAGACGACAACATGATGATTTGCTCCCCCCGCGGCCGTCGCGCCGCCTTGCTGCTGGCAGCCTTGTCGGCGAGCCTGCTGGCAGCGTGCGGCGGCAGTGACGGCACCACGCCGCAACAGGCCTGCTCCTCGCTGGTCGGCACGCAGGTGGCGGCCTCCGCCATCGGCCTGCCCACCACCGGCGCCACCGTGCAGTCCGCCAGCTTCGTGACCACCGACGCGGCCAATGGCGAGTTCTGCGCCGTCAGGGGCGTGATCCACCCGGTGGATCCGGCGGCGCCGGCCATGGAGTTCGAGGTGAACCTGCCGACCGCGTGGAACGGCAAGGCCCTGCAGATGGGCGGCGGCGGCTACGACGGCTCGCTGGTCACCGGAACCGGCACCTTCACCGCGCAGGCGAGCGGCACGGCCAATGCGCTGGCCCGTGGCTACGTCACGCTGGGCAGCGACGGCGGCCACAAGGGCGCCGGCGGTTTCGACGGCACCTTCGCGCTGAACGACGAGGCGCTGCTGAACTACGGCCAGCAATCGGTGAAGAAGACGCACGACGTCGCGATGGCGCTCATGCAGCAGCGCTACACCAGCCCGGCGCGCCGCTTCTACTTCATCGGCGGCTCGCAAGGCGGCCACGAAGCGCTCGATGCGGCGGCACGGTACCCGGCCGACTACGACGGCGTGATCGCCAACTATCCCGCCTACAACATCACGCTGCTGCAGCAGGCATCGCTGAACGTCGGCCGCGCGGTCTATGGCAACAACGGCGCCGGCTTCCTCAGCCAGGCCAAGCAGAAGGTGCTGGTCGATGCCGTCTACGCCGCCTGCGACAAGCTCGATGGCCTGGTCGACGGCACGATCGGCAACATCCCCGCCTGCAATGCCGCCTTCAACATCGAGACGGTGAAAGCCACGCTGCGCTGCCCGGGCGGGACCGACACCGCGTCGACCTGCCTGTCGGACGCGCAGATCGCGGCGGTGAACCAGATCGCTTCGCCCTACGACATCGGCTTCGAAGTCGCCGGCGAAACCGCGTTCCCGCGTTGGCCGATCCTGGAAGGGGCGTTCAACCCCACCGGGCCCTCCAACCTGGGTCGTGCACCCTACCCGGCGCGTGACGCGCTGCTGTACGGCATCGGCGTCGCCCACACGCAGTACTTCGTCACCAAGAACCCGAACTTCGACGCGCTGACCTTCGACCCGGCCGCCTACCGGGCGCGCCTGCAGCAGTTGGGCACGATCACCGACGTGACGAACGTGAGCCTGGCGCCGTTCAAGGCCAAGGGCGGCAAGCTGATCCTGACGCACGGCAATGCCGACGACTTCATCAGCCCGCACAACACCGAGAACTACTACAACCGCCAGGTCGCCGCCTTCGGCCAGGCCGGCGTGAACCAGTTCATCCGCTTCTACAAGATCCCCGGCTTCGGCCACGGCTTCGGCAACTTCAACCTGGGTTACGACGGACTGGCGCTGCTGGACGCCTGGGTGGAGAACGGCACCGATCCCGGCACGCCGACGGCCAGGGACAACAACACCGCCCCTGCTGCCACCGCGGGCCGCACGCGGCCGATGTGCCAGTGGCCGACGTACCCCAAGTACAACGGCACCGGCGACGTGAACAGCGCGGCCAGCTTCACCTGCGCGGCGTCCTGATCTTCGGCTGACCCTGCAGGGGCGGCGGCGCGAGCCGGCCGCCCCTTTTCGTTGTGGCGGGGGCGCGCAGGTGCGGGCCGGTAAAATCGCCGGTTTCCTCCTCCGCCCCCTCCCCCATGACCACCGAGAAGATCGACGGCGCCGCCGTCACCACCAAGGCCAACGTCTATTTCGACGGCAAGTGCGTGAGCCACACCGTCACCCTGGCGGACGGCACCAGGAAGTCGGTGGGCGTGATCCTCCCGGCGAGCCTCACCTTCAACACCGGGGCGGCCGAGATCATGGAATGCGTGGCGGGCGCCTGCGAATACAAGCTGGCGGGCGCCAACGAATGGCGCAAGTCGGCCGCCGGCGAGAAGTTCTCGGTGCCGGCCAATTCGAGCTTCGAAATCAGGGTGCAGGAGGCGTATCACTACGTCTGCCATTTCGGCTGATCCCTGGCCTCCCAGACCCTATCCCCTTCCCATGAGCACCATCCTCGAACACCTGCCGATCGGCGACAAGGTCGGCATCGCCTTCTCCGGCGGCCTGGACACCAGCGCGGCCCTGCACTGGATGCGCAAGAAGGGCGCCGTCCCCTATGCGTACACCGCCAATCTCGGCCAACCCGACGAACCTGACTACGAAGACATCCCGCGCAAGGCGATGGAGTACGGCGCCGAGAAGGCGCGCCTGATCGACTGCCGCAAGCAGCTGGCGCATGAAGGCATCGCGGCGCTGCAGTGCGGCGCCTTCCACATCTCCACGGGCGGCCTGACCTACTTCAACACCACGCCCCTGGGGCGCGCGGTCACCGGCACGATGCTGGTCGCCGCGATGAAGCAGGACGACGTCCACATCTGGGGCGACGGCAGCACCTTCAAGGGCAACGACATCGAGCGCTTCTATCGCTACGGGCTGCTGACCAACCCCAGCCTGCGCATCTACAAACCCTGGCTGGACCAGGCCTTCATCGACGAACTCGGCGGCCGCGCGGAGATGTCCGCGTTCATGACGGCGGCCGGCTTCGGCTACAAGATGTCGGCGGAGAAGGCCTATTCGACCGACTCCAACATGCTGGGCGCCACGCATGAAGCCAAGGACCTCGAGCACCTGAACTCCGGCGTCAAGATCGTCAATCCGATCATGGGCGTGGCTTTCTGGAAGGACGAAGTCGCGGTCAAGGCCGAAGAGGTGCGGGTGCGCTTCGACGAAGGCCAGCCGGTCGCCCTGAACGGCAAGACCTTCGACGATCCGGTCGAACTGATCCTGGAAGCCAACCGCATCGGCGGCCGCCACGGCCTGGGCATGAGCGACCAGATCGAGAACCGCATCATCGAGGCCAAGAGCCGCGGCATCTACGAGGCCCCGGGCCTGGCGCTGCTGTTCATCGCCTACGAGCGGCTGGT
>JAQGMY010000121.1 GCA_028292105.1 Ramlibacter sp. | reverse complement strand
CTTTGCCTGCCCGACGATGCGTCCCGAGAGACAGTTGCGCTCGCCGATTCGCTGCCCGGCGGCGGACCCCGCATCCTGGATGCCTCGACGGCGCATCGCGTCGCGTCGGGCTGGGCCTACGGCTTTCCAGAGCTGACGCGCGGACAGGCGGATGCGATCCGCGCGGCGCGCCGGGTCGCGAACCCCGGCTGCTATGCGACGGGCGCGATTGCCCTTTTGCGGCCGTTGGTTGAAGCGGGGCTGATCCCCTCGGACCATGCGGTGACGATCAACGCCGTCTCGGGCTATTCCGGTGGCGGCAAAACGATGATCGAAGCCTACGAGGCGGGCGGAGCGCCGCCCTTCGAGCTTTATGCGCTCGGGCTGGAACATAAGCATGTGCCTGAAATCCAGGCCTACGCGCAGCTCACGCGCCGCGTTCTGTTCGTGCCGTCGGTGGGCAACTTCCGGCAGGGCATGCTGGTGCAGCTGCCGCTGCACCTGAACATGCTGCCCGGCAAGCCCGAGCCGCGCGACCTCGAAGGCGTGCTGCAGCGGCACTACAAGGGCAGCGAGTGGGTGACCGTGGAGCCGGCAACGGCCGACGGCAAGCTGGAGCCCACGGCGCTGAACGACACCAACAAGATGGAGCTGCGCGTCTACGTCGACGTCGACTACTCCCACGCGGTGCTGGTCGCGCGCCTGGACAATCTGGGCAAGGGCGCCAGCGGCGCGGCTGTCCAGAACCTCAAGCTGATGCTGGGACTGTAAGGCGCGGCGGCGGCGCCTGGGTCTAGCGAGGCTCGAAAGTCGAGAGGTCGCGCCGCACTTGTGCGACTACCGCGGCCCAGTCACCCGGTGCCGGTTGCCGGTACAGCTTGAGGCTGGGGTACCAGGGCGAATCGGCGCGGCCGACCATCCAGCGCCAGTCGGGGTAGTGCGCCAGCAGCAGGAACACCGGCCGGCCCAGTGCCCCGGCCAGGTGGACGACGCTGGTGTCGACGCTGATCACCAGGTCCAGCGAATCGAACAGTGCCGCCGTGTCCGAGAAGTCGCGCACCCGGTCGCCACAACGATGCAACTGCGGCCACTCCGCCAGCGCCGGTTCGGGGATGTTCGGCTGCACGGTGACGAAGGCGTCTTCATCGCCCGCCAGCTGCCGCAACGCGCCAAGAGGCATGGAACGCCGTGCGTCGTTAGCGTGGACCGGGTTGCCCGACCAGGCGACGCCGATCTTCAAGCGGCCAGGCAGCGAGGCCAGTTCCGATCGCCACGCGGCCACCCGCGCCGGATCGGCATGCAGATACGGCACCGCCCCCGGAATGGTCTCGAGCGTGGTTGCAAACGCCCGCGGCAGGCTCATGAGCGGGCAGACGAAGTCCGGCAACGGCAGTGCTTCGTCGGCCACGAACTGACAGCCGGGCGCCACTTGCCGGGCCAGCTCCAGCAAGGAGGGCTGCACCCGGACCCAGACCTTGGCGGCGCGTTCCGCCACCATCGGCAGGTAGCGCAGCATCATGAGCGTATCGCCCAGCCCCTGCTCCGCCTCCAGCAGGATGCTGCGCCCCTGCAGGCTCTCGCCGCGCCAGACCCGCACGTTGGCCGGCAAAGGTCGCTTCTGGTAGTAGCCGCCCGGCGCGTCCAGCCGGCATTCGTAAGCCGGCCATCCGGCTTGCAGCCGGCCGGCCAGGAGGTTGGCGATGGCGTGGTTCCATTCCAGGTCCGGGCCTTTCGGCGCGAGCGCGAAGGCCTTGCCGCAGAAGTCCACCGCCTCGTCGACGCGCAGGGTCTCCAGCAAGGTCAGGCCCGTCATGTACATGGAGAAGCCGTTCGACGGATCCAGCTGCAGCGCCTGCCTGGCATGCGAGAGCGCCTCCTCGGGGCGGCCCAGGGCATTCAGCGCCGTCGCCATGTTCACCAGGATCTCAGGCCAGGGGCCGGCCAGCGTGACGGAGCGCTGGAAAGCCTCCAACGCTGCCGCGGACTTGCCGGCCTCCAGCAGCACAGTGCCCTTCGTATGCCAGGCGGCCGCGTTCCCGGGGTGCTGCTCCAGCACGGTGTCGAGCACGCTCAATGCCTCGTCGAAACGCTTCAGTCTCGCGGCAGCTTGCGCCTGCAGCATGGCCGCGGGCAGGCCGGCCTCCTGCGCCTTGCCGGCCCAGTCCAGCGCCGCTTCCAGCTCGCCGAGTTCGAGGAAGGCGTTGGCCAGCCCGAGCCTGGCTTCGGTGAAGTCGGCGCGCGCGGCCAGTGCGAGCTCGAAGGCACGCCGCGCGAGAGCCCACTGGCCCTGGGCAGCGAGCGCTCGGCCGCGCAGGTAGTGGACGTCGTGCAGGTAGGAGGCGCCGACCTCCGCCAGCGCCAGGGAACGGTCGAGGGCGGCGCCGGCCGCAGCGGGATCGCCGGTCTCGAGCAGGCAATAGCCGAGATTCAACCAGGCCGCGGCGTCGCGTGGATCGACATCGGCGGCGTGCCGGTAGCAGTCGGCGGCGCGCGCCAGGTCGCTCTCGGCCAGCGCAGCATTGCCCTGCGCCTTCCAGTCCGTCGGCGGTGCTTGCACAGGCGCAGGCGCGGCCTGCTTGCCGGCTGTGCGCAATCCAAGAAGCCGCAGCAGTCCCATCAGCGCGCAAGCTCCAGGTCCAGCGCCGCACGCACGGCGGACACCACCGGCGCCCAGCCGCGGTCCGCGCCCTGCCGGAACAATCGCGCCGTGGGATACCAGGGCGAGTCGGTCCGCTCCAGCATCCAGCGCCAGTCGGGGCAGAAGGGCAGCAGGATCCAGGTCGGCCGCCCCAGCGCCCCGGCGAGATGGGCGACGCTGGTGTCGACCGAAATCACCAGGTCCAGCGCGGTGGCCAGCGCCGCCGTGTCGGCGAAATCGCGCATCTCGTCACCGAAGCGATGCAGCGGCGCGGCGCTGCCCCACGCTTGCAGGACGTCGGACGGCAAGTTCGGCTGGAGGGTGACGAAGCTGACGCCGGGCCGCTGCAGCTGTCGCAGCGTCTGCAGCGCGATCGAGCGGTTGCCGTCGTCCCGGTGCTGCGGATTGCCCGCCCATGCAATGCCTACGCACAGCCGGCCGCCGAGCTGGTGCAGGCGGCCACGCCAGGCTTCCACCTGTGCCGCATCCGCATGCAGGTACGGAACGCTGCCGGGGATCGAATCTTGCGTGCTGCCGAATGCCGCCGGCAGGCTCATGAGGGCGCATTGCAGGTCGACCTGCAGCGAAGCCTGGCCGGGGGGCACCAGCACGCAGTTGGCGGGGAGCGCGCCAGCGAGCCGCGCGAGAGCCGGCGGGATTTGCAGGAACACCTGCCCGGCCTGCCTGGCCACTGCCGGCACGTAGCGCAGGAATTGCAAGGTATCGCCGTAGCCCTGCTCCGCAAACAGCAGGATGGCGCGGCCTTCCAGGCTCTCGGCGCCGGTCCAGGCCGGCGCCAGCCTCGGCGGCGAACGGCCCTCCAGGGCGCCGGCACGCCAGCGCGCCTCGAAGGCCCGCCATCCCGGCGCCCACTGCCCGAGCAGCAGGTGGGCCACGGCGCAATTCCACGCGATGTTGCCGTCGTCAGGATGCAGGCGGCGCCCCTCCAGCGAGACCGCCAGCGACTCCTCCACCCTGAGCATCCGGCACAGGACATGCCCCTGGTTGTAGAAGGCGCCGGCATGCCCGGGGTCCAGCGCGAGCGCCTGGGCCAGCGCCTGCAGTGCGTCTTCGTGCCGGCCCAGGTCCTCGAGTGCCGCCCCGAGGTTCGAGAGGGTGTCGGGATTCGGACCTTTCGCTGCGAGCGCGCCCTCGAACGCTGCGCACGCCTCGGCCGGACGTTTCAGCGCCAGCAGCATGGTGCCGCGCCCTTCGAGGGCGTCGGCGTGCGCAGGATGCAGCGCCAGGACCGCGTCGAGCACCTGGAGCGCAGCGCCCGCGCGGCTGAGGGCCTGCAGGGCCTGCGCCGCGCCCAGCGCGGCTTCGGGAAAATCGGCCCGGGCGGCAAGAGCGGCCTGGAAGCTGGCCAGCGCCGCTTCCATCGCCCCCCGCCCGGCTTGCGCGCGTCCTTGCAGGTAGCAGGCGTCGTGCAGGTAGTCGTCGCCCGCCTGCGCAGCGGCGATGGCCGGCGCGAGCGTGGCCAAAGCCTCGTCGAAGCGGGCCAGCTCCACCAGCACGTAGCCGAGGCTCACGCGCGACAGCGCGTCGCCGGGACTTGCTGCGATGGCGCGCCGGTAGTCGGCTTGTGCGTCATCGAGGCGGCCTTCGGCCAGGGCGGCGTTACCGCGCCCGCGCCATTCGGGCGCCGACACGCTCGATACAGCCGGCGTGGCCGGCACAGAGGGCACGGCCGCAGGTGCTGACGCGGCGCCGCCAACCCGGTCCACCAGCTTGCGAAACAAGCCCATCTACAGCCTCAGGGTCAGCCACTCGGTGAGTTCGTCCGCGTAGGCGTCCGGACAGCCGCCGTCCTTGAGCGTCCACAGGAAGCGGTTCGCCAGCCGCGCCTTGGTGTACACGTTCAGGTGGTGCTTGGCCTTGAAGTCCTGCAGCTTGCGCGCGGCCTTCACCATCGTCTTCTCGGCCTTGACCTTGAACTTGGCGTCCCTGGCATCGATGCGGCCGCTCAGCTCGGAGAGGATGAACTTCGCCAATTCAGCCGCGAAGGCGCGGTGCGCCCTCGTGTCGAACCATTTCAATGGATTCATGCGGACGATTGTCACTCATCCATCGGAGGCGACCGGCGCCGTGATGGGCGCCGGCCCGCCGCCTGGCTCAGTCGTCTTCGAGACGCAACACCCGGCGGATCGCTTCGCCGCCGAAGCCCCGGGCCGCCAGGAAGCGCGCCTGCTTGGCCCGTTCGGCGGGGTCCGCCGGCAAGGTGCCGAACTTGCGGCGCCAGACCTCGCGCGCCCTTGCGACCTCGGTGGCCTTCAGGCCGGCCACGGCGACGGCGACCTTTTCGGCATCGACGCCCTTGGCCTGCAGTTCCTGCCGGATGCGGCTCGCGCCCAGCTTCTGCCCCCGGCGGTAGACGTGCGAGTCGACCACCCGCTGTTCGTCGATGAAGCCGCGAGCCTGCAGTTCGTCCAGGGCCTGCTTGAGCTGCCCCGGCTCCTGCTCGCGCGCCGCCAGCTTGCGCTCCAGCTCCTTGCGCGAATGCTCGCGGCCGGACAGCAGCTTGAGCGCGCGCCCCTTGAGCGACAGCTGGCCGAAAGCCATGGGCGGCTTGCCTTATTCCTCGGTGACCTTGGGCGGCAGCAGGGAGATGCCGAGCGACAGGCGGACCTTGTTCTCGATCTCGCGGGACAGCTCCGGGTTCTCGCGCAGGAATTCGCGGGCGTTGTCGCGGCCCTGGCCGATCTTCTCGCCGCTGTACGCATACCAGGCGCCGGACTTTTCCAGCACGTTGGCACCCACGCCCATGTCGATGATCTCGCCTTCGCGGCTGAT
>JAQGMY010000097.1 GCA_028292105.1 Ramlibacter sp. | reverse complement strand
GCTGTCGGTCGCCACCATCAGCGGCAACAAGGCCTCGGCCAGCCGTGCCAGGTTCCATTGCGCGATCAGCGGCTGGTTGCGGTAAGCGTACCTGCCGTTGCGGTCGATCGAGCTGAAGACCGCCTGCGGGTCGTAGGCCTCCATGAAGGCGCAGGGGCCGTAGTCGATCGTCTCGCCGGAGATCGTCATGTTGTCCGTGTTCATCACGCCATGGATGAAGCCGACGTTCATCCACTGCGCCAGCAGCGTGGCCTGGCGCTGCGCCACGCGGCGCAGCAGGTCCAGGTAGCGCTCCGGCTGGCCCGTCAGGTCCGGATCGTGCCGAGCGATGGTGTACTCGGCCAGCTGGCGCAGCTTGTCGATCTCCTGGCGCGCCGAGTAGAACTGGAAGGTGCCCACGCGCAGGTGGCTGGCGGCGACACGCGCCAGCACGGCACCGGGCAGGATCGTTTCCCGCACCACCTCGTCGCCGGTGCTCGCCACGGCCAGCGCCCGCGTCGTCGGAATGCCCAGCGCATGCATGGCTTCGCCGATGAGCACCTCGCGCAGCATCGGCCCCACCGCCGCCTTGCCATCGCCGCCGCGTGAAAACGGCGTCCGCCCCGAGCCCTTCAAGGCGATGTCGCGCCGTTGCCCGTTGCGGTCGACGACCTCGCCGAGCAACAGCGCCCGGCCATCGCCCAGTTGCGGCGAGAACCCGCCGAACTGGTGGCCCGCATAGGCCTGCGCCAGCGGCTCGGCCCCTTCCGGCAGCACCCGGCCGGCCACGATGGCCGCCGCCTGCTGGCCCAGCAGGTCCGGATCGAGCCCGAGCTCTTCGGCGAGTGGCCGGTTGAGGAACAGCAATTCCGGCGAGCGCGGCTCGGCCGGCTTCCACTCGCGGTAGAAGCCGGGGAGCTCACGGGCGAAGGTGTTGTCGAAGCGAAAAAGCGGGGCGCCTGAGGTCTGCATCCCGCCAGTTTGACGCCTTGCGCACGCCGCGGTGTGGGCAAGGGCTATCAATGCCTGACGGCCATCCCTTACCGGCCCCCGGGCACGAACGCTACGGGCCGGTCAACGCAGGTCGGCGGGGTCGACTTCCATCGTCGGGCCGGCGTGCCTTCCGCTCAGGTGGTAGGGCCGCATCAGCCGGATCGGCGTGCCGTTGATCGCCGTCAGCTGGCCCTTCCAGACGGCGGCATACAAGTCGGCGAGGTCGGATCGATCGGCCTGCGTCAGCTTGCTGTCGTTGCCGTAGTTCATGATGGTGAAGGGCTTGTGCTCGCCGAAGATCTCGGAGGGCCAGGCGCCTTCGCTCACCTTGGCGAAGAAGTGGCGCAGCCCGAAGACGTGGCCGAATTCGTGCACCAGCGTCTCCACCTGTTCGGCGGTGCTCTCGCCGAACATGCGCGGATAGATCTCCAGCTCGTGGCGGCCGGCGTCGGGGAAGAAGGCGCTGGCCAGCACGCAGCCGCTGACGTCGCAGTCGTCCGCCGGCTTGAGCACCACCTGGAAGTCCCAGGTGTCGTTGTCTTCCTTGAACTTCACCGGCGCCGCCTTGCCCCAGGCGAGCAGCGCTTCGCCCATCAGGTTGCGGATCTTCTGCTTGGCGGCGGTGGGGTCCGCGAATTGCGCCATCGACTTCTTGTTGAAGCGCCAGCGCAGCGTGGTGTTCTTCTCCCACAGCGGAATGAAGCCGGCGGAGGAATCGAGCACGATGGTGGTCGGCGGCTGGCCGTCGGGCGTCTCGTGGCCCACCGAGTCGGTGGCGCATCGCACGCCATGGTGGATGTGGGAGTCGCCCATCGGCGCCTCGGGTGGCGTGGTTCGCAGCCGGAACGCGTCGTTCGACTGGGATGCCAGGGTGTCGTGACTTGCCATGATGTACCTCCAGGCTGGGTGCCGGAGTGCAGACGCTATTCCCGCACCGCCTGCGCAGCATCCTCCGTGCGGGGTACCTTGGCAAGCAAGTGTTGCCCGCGCTTGTAACGCGCTGCTTCCGCGCGTACCCTGCAAGAGCGATGGCAGCGTGGCCTTGCGGCCCTAGCCTGCTGCATGACGCCGCAACCGGTGCACTCGATGGCAACAGAAGCGAAGGGCATGAGCACCACGGGCAACATCGTTGCCGTCTGTGTCGTGGCCGCATGGCTGGGCATGCTGGCCTGGCTGGGCCTCAGCGTCGATGCGCAAGACCGCGACTGGGCCCGCATGATCGGGCTGCTCGCCTCCATCGAAGCGGTGGCCTTCGCTGCCGCCGGTGCGCTCCTGGGCACCACCGTGCAGAGTGGCCGCGTCGGCGATGCGATGGCACGCGCGGCCAAGGCCGAGCAACAGGCCGAAGCCAACGCCGCCGACGCCGCCGCCGGGCAGACGCTCGCCAAGGCGATCCAGGTCAGCGCAACGGCGCCGCCCGCCGCGGGCATGGACGCATTGCAGCGCGCCGGCGCGCTGCCGGACGAAGCCGGCGAGCAGCGCCGCCTGGCCGACCTGCAGCGCCTGGCGCAGGCCTTGTTTCCCGAATGACCGCCCGCTGGAGCCAGCCCCATGCCGCCCCTGGACACCGACAACCTGTTTCGCTTGCGGCGCGCCGAATTGAGGCGCCGGGTCGAGGCGCTCCCGGCGGAAGTGGAAACCTGGCGCGCCGCCGCCTCGAAACCGGATGCGCTGGACATGAAGGCGCACTTCAGCCAGTTGCTGGCGCTGTCGGTCATGGTGAAGGCCCTGACGGACGGCCAGCTGCCCCTGCTGGCGGCGCTGGACCAGTCGACCGCCGCCAGCTTCGGCGACGACAGCCTGCGCGTGGTCAAGGAGATCATCCGCACCCAGAAGGTCTGGGACTTCTTTCGCGACAAGCTGGAGCTGCGCCACTCGCCGGCCTTCAACAAGCAGCTGTGGACGGCCGACACCATCGCCTACGACTGCCACCGCCCGGTGCTCAAGGCCGCGGCGGACGCCGGCATCCTGCCGCCATCCGAGCTGCGCGAGCCGCCCCTGACCTATTGCACGGCCGAATTCTCGCCGGCCACCTGGGTACGCGGCAGCCGCCCCAACGATGGACGCGCCTACCAGCTGGGTGAGGCCAGGCTGCCGATCCCGGTCATCGAAGTGCCCTGGGACCACCTCGAGAACCTGTGGGAGCTTTGCTCGCTGCTGCACGAGGTGGGGCACGACATCGAAGCGGACCTGAAGCTGCGCGAGCCGCTGAAGGAGGCGCTGGGCCGCAAGCTGCAGGATGCCGGCACGCCGCCCAAGCGGATCCAGCGCTGGATCGCCTGGCAGGCGGAGATCTTCGCCGACCTGGTGGCGATCCGCCTCGGCGGCCCGGCGTTCATCGACGGGCTGATCCACCTGCTGGTGCTGCCGCCCGCGCAGGTGCTGACGCTCGTCGACGCCGACCCGCATCCGACGCACTACGTGCGCATCCTGCTGTGCTGCCACTACGCCCGCACGCTGGTGCCGGGCGAAGCGCCGCTGGAGCAGCACGCAGACCGCATGCTGGCGACCTGGAAGGACCTGTATGGCGAGGGCGGCGAGCTGGCTGCGTTCATTGCGGATTTCGCCGCGGTTTGCGAGGGCCTGATGGCCACGGTGCTGCCCAGCCTGCAGGGCCACAGCGTCGCCCAACTGATCGCATTCAGCGCCGGCGACGACCGCAACATGCGCAGCGCCGCCGGCTACCTGCGCACCGGGATGAACAAGCCGGTCGCCATCCGGCCGCGCCACTGCGTCTGCGCCGCCCGCATCGCCGCATCGGAAGCCGCCGCGCAGCCGCCGGCCACCTTGGCGGCATCGCTGAAGAACATCAACGACAAGCTGATGCAACTGGTCCGCGAGAACGACGGGCCGGAACTGCGCGCCAGCGACAACACCCCGGCGCACAAGGCCTTCGTCGCCGGCCTCGCGCGCAGCCTGCCCGAAGACTTCGACCGACCGGAGGCCTCGCAATGACCCCCAGCTACCAGGACACCATCCTGCAGTTCACGCCATCGCGCTCGCGCAGCGGCGACGGCACGGTGGCCGAGCTGCGGCTGTACGACAGCGAGGCCGCCGTCTACGAAGGCGGCAGCCGCGAGCCGCCGGTCGGCATCGTCACCGTTCCTCGTGCGCTGCTGAACACCGAGCCGAGCATGGCCCGGCGCAGCAGCCGCGACCCGCTGACGGCGACGCAGGCACGCGAGCTCGGCAACGCCTTGTTCGCACTCCTGCCGGCCGACGTGCAGGGCCTGCTGACCGGCCCCGAGGGACTGTTCGAACTTCCGAGACGCATCAAGGTGAGCGCGGCGGGCACGGTGTTCGACGAACTGCCGTGGGAGACGCTCACCGACGGCATCGGCAACCCGCTGGCGTTGCGCTCCGGCCTGCGCCTGGTGCGGACGGTGCCGGTCCGCTTCGCAGCGCCGCCGCTGTCGGTGGCGGGAACGGCCAGGGTGCTGCTGGTGGTGACCAATCCCCGCGACGAAAAGCTGCTGGACGCCAACCGCGAGATCGAGGCGGTCTACCAGCGGCTGACGCAGGCGCCCTACGAAGTGCGCGTGCTGGAGAACGCCACCTCACGCGCGCTGGCGGAAGAACTCCACGCCTTCTCGCCGCATATCCTCCACTACGTCGGGCACTCCGGCGTCAGCAGCGGCGAAGGCAACCTGATCCTGCACGGCGCCGACGGCGGCACCGAATGGCTGTGCGCCACCGACTTGTCGCGCATGCTGCCGCTCACGGTGCGGCTGCTCTGCCTGGGCACCTGCTTCACCGCACCCAACTACGACCCCACCGGCCTGCCGCGCTTCGCCGACGCACCGGCTTCGCAGGCGCTGCCGACCTGCGTGCTGAACCGGCACGGCGTCTCGCCCGACGGCGCTTCGGTGCGCGCGTTCTGGGGCCATTTCTACGAGACGCTGGCCGCTACGGGCGGCGACGTCACCGAAGCCGTACAAGCCGGCCGGCTGGCCGCGCATGGCGCCACGCCGCTGGCCGACTGGGCCAGCTTCTCGCTGGTGGTGCGGGACGACACCGCCGCCGGCTTGAGGCTGCAGGCCGGCGGCCTGGCCGAAGAAGACCTGGGCGCGCAGATCCGGGCGCAGTTCGCCTCCAGGTTCGCCAACCAGATGGCGCACCAGGTGCTCAAGCTGGGCGACGAGGCCGGCGACGACCTGCTCAAGGCGCTCAAGCAGGTCTCGAGCGAAGCCAGCGAGTTCATCCGCCAGGTCAAGTGACCCTTACCGCCAGGAGCGACTCAATGGCCGAATTCGAGACCTTCAAGCTGCAACTGTCCCCCGTGCTGCAGGCGCCGGGGCAGTGGCAGGTGACCCTGACCGAGTCGCCGGTGGCCGCCCTGCATGGCGACAAGGGCATGACGCAGGCCCGGGTGCTGCGGCAGGACCTGCAGCGCCTGCGCAACCACGACGGCTGGCCGAACATCAATGCGCTGCGGGACATCGGCACGCGGGTCTGGGACTCGGTGATGACGCCCAAGGCCGAAGCCGCCTACCAGACGGCCAAGCTCAACGCCGCGGCGGCCAACAAGGGCCTGCGCATCATCGTCACGGCGGTGGGCGACGAGCCGCTGCAAGCCGGCAGCGACCGCGTCCGCCTGGTGGAGCTGCCGCTGGAGGTGATGTTCGACGCGTCCACCAACGAATTCCTGGCGCCGGACATCCGCACGCCGATCAGCCGCAGCCTGCATTGGTCGCAGGACCGCGAAGTGGTGAAGATCGCGCTGCCGCTGCGCATCCTGCTGGTGACCGCCGAACCCACCGACCAGCCCCCGGTGAACGCGACCCAGGAAGTGGCGCAGATCCAGGCGGCCCTGGCCGGGCTCACCGGCGCCACCGGTGCGATCGAGCTCGACCTGTGCGAGCACGCGACCAAGGCTTCGCTGGGCGACGCCCTGCGCGACAAGCGCTACCACGTGGTCCACTTCATCACGCACGGCAAGTACGACCAGGCCGGCAACGACGCCTCGCCGCGCGCCTACGTCTGCCTCGAAGACGCGGCAACGCACGAAACCGACGCGATCGACGCCGACACGCTGGCCATGCGCTTCGCCTCCACCGGCGTGCTGCTGGCGGTCTTCACCGCCTGCCAGAGCTCCGCGCCGACCCCGGGCTACCAGCTGCAGGAGCCCTTTCCGGTGCGCGCGTTCGACGGCGTGGCGCAGCGGCTGCTGGCCGGAAGCACCACCGAGATCACCGCGGTGATCGCCATGCAGTTCGACTTCGAGGCCAATGTCGCCGCCACCTTCAGCCGCCACTTCTACAGCGCGCTGGTCAAGGCGGAGACGACGCTCGACGAGGCCGTGACGCTGGCGCGCAGGGAGATCGCCGTCGCCATGGGCGCAGGCCATCGGGCCTGGGTGACGCCGACGGTCTACTGGCGCTGCCAGCGCGGCAAGGTCTTCGAATTCGAGCCGACCCGCCGCACCTTGTCCGCGGCCGTGCAGAAGGAACTCGACCTGATCGACAACACCATCCGCATGGACCGCCGCAAGATCGACGAGATCGCCGCGCAACCGGCGGCCATCCACCCGTACCTGGAGCAGATGCGGCTGGACGCCCAGCACGAGATCGACGATTGCACGGCCAGGAGATCGCTGTTGCTGGGCGACACCTTGCGGCTGCTGGGCGGAACGGCCGCCGCCGGCCAGGAGATCGCCTGCTCGCTGCGGCTGCGATTGAAGACGCGGACCGTCGTGGGCGCCGTGAAGCTGGTGGTGAAGCTGCCGCCCGACGGCTGCGTGAGCTTTGCCGGTGTCGCCGCCGGCGCCGATGCAGGCGGTGAACTGCCGGCGACGGTGGTCGTCGGTGGAGCGCTGCCCAGGGTCACCGCGCATATCGACCTGGCGCCGCTCGCACGCGAAGCCGGCGAGTACGAAGTGGGCGTGCTGCGCTTCAACATCGCGGCGGGAGTACAGCGCCCCATGCTGGACCTCGAAGTGCCGGAAGCGACGGTGGTGCGCGACGGCGCCAAGACGGCCATCGAAGCGCTGGCGGCGATCCTGTTCGTCGCGCTCTAGCCTCAGTCCGGCGGCGACTGCTTGAGCGGCGAGAACCGCTCTTGCCTGGCCGACAGGACGGGCAGCACCCGGCTGGCGGTGAGCCACGAGAAGCCGAAGGCCACCAGGCCGGCCGTCTCGCCGTAGAAGGTCAGCGCCGCGACGTGCTGCCTCAGGCCGCCGCCCGTCATGGAATCGATGCCGAGGACGGCGACCGCCAGGATGATCACCAGCCCGCACACGACGTAGATCTTGGCGCGCAGCTTCGCTTCCGCGTAGCGCTTTTCCAGCGCGCGGCGGCGGAATTCGTAGCAGAAGAACGCCAGGATGATGAACATCACGGCGGCCGAAACCGCGTGCACCCCGCGCACCAGTTCCGAATGGGCGCCGCACTTGCAGGGGAACAGCGCGATCCCCAGTGCCGCGATGGACGCGATCTTGCTCAACACCATTTCGCGCGTCGAATAGCCGTTGTACGCCAGCAGGAAGGCGGCGATGGCGAACAGGAAGCCGACGAAGATGCTCTCGGACCAGCCGCCCTCGTAGTACGAGGCGCTGATGGACTCGAGCTCGCTGGACGCGAACACGCGCGTCAGCAGCGGCAGCGTGATGGCGATCAGCCCCACCAGCAACTTGATGGTGCGGTGGTCGATTTCCTTGCGCCTGGGCTGGGCGATGGTCAGTGACATGGCGGGCTCCTATCGGGGTCCTGATGTTCGCCGCAGGGCTGGCTCCGCCCCTCACCCTTTCGAGGGAGATGCAGCCAGCCGGTTCGCGCCGGGGGCATGGCATTCATCCGCCGCCAGCCGCATCCATCCCCGCCGGTGCCCGATTCGTCCGCCCGCTGGCCTTGCGCCCCCCGCCGGGAGCAGAATGCTCGCGTTGCACCTTCGAGGGTCCCCTTCGATGCTCGCCCCTGACCGGCTCGCGCTGCCGCCCGACCGCCACGGCTATCTTGCCCGTGTGCTGCGCGCGCTCGACGGCCGGCGCATCGCCGGGGCCGGGGTGACGGCGCTGCTGCTGTCGCTGGGCGTGCTGGTCAGCCCTTCGCTGCTCGACTTCTTCTCGCCGGCGGAGATCGCAGTCGCCTGGCTGGAGCACCTGGCGGAACTCGGCGTGCTGGCCGCCGGCCTGCTGCTCGTGTACACGCTGCTCGACGAAGCGCTGCCCCGCTCGATGCCGCTGCGGCTGGCCGCTTTGTGCGCGCTGCTGTTCCTGTCGGCGACCGGGCTCGCCCTGCTGTTGTATGCCTATTACGCCCACGGCTTCAGCCACCTGCCGCCGCCGCTGCGGCTGCTGTCCGACGCGCTGCACTTCGGGCTGCCCGCGGTGTTCCTGGTGGTGGTGGCCGACCTGCACCAGCGCTCGCTGCGGGCGGACTCGGCAGCGCATGCGGCAGAGCTCGCGCGGGTGCAGCAGGACCAGGGCGAGGCGGAGCAGCAGCTGGCCCTGTTGCAGGCGCAGATCGAGCCGCACTTCCTGTTCAACGTGCTGGGCAACGTGCGGCGCCTGTACCGCACCCGGCCGCAGGAAGGTGCTGGCGCCATCGACAGCCTGATGCGCTACCTGCGCAGCGTCATGCCCCAGGTGCGCAACGCCAACGGCAGCCTGGGCGACGAGATGGGGCTGGTCCGCGCGTACCTCGAGCTGTACCGCATCCGGATGGGAGCGCGCCTGACTTTCGCCATCGAATCGGATCCGGCGCTGCAAGACCTCCCGTTCCCGCCGATGCTGGCGATGACGCTGGTGGAAAACGCCATCAAGCACGGGCTGGAACCCGCCGGCGGCGGCCACGTGCTGGTGCGCACCCGCTGCAGCCGCGAGCTGCTGGAGGTGGAAGTGATCGACGACGGCCTCGGATTCGGCGGCGCGGCCAGCAGCGGCACCGGCATGGGCCTGGTCAACGTGCGCCGGCAGCTGGCGGCGCGCTACGGCAACCGCGGCCGGCTGGCCCTGACGGCCGTGCAGCCGCGGGGCGCCCGCGCGGCGATCTCGCTCCCGCTGGACGTACTGCCCGGCGCGACGCCCCGCGCCCCGGAAGTGCAACCGGCCTGAAACCGATGCGCGCCCACTCCGCCACCGCCCTCCGGCTCCCGCCGTCCGGGGGCCTGCTGCGCGCCGTGCAGGACTGGTCGGCCGCACGTCCTGGAGCGGTCACGATGGCGGGCCTGCTGGCCATTGCCGCGCCGCTGAAGTTCTTCATCGGTGCGCTCAGCGTGATGCAGCAGCCCGAAGCCGGCGACGTGGTGCAGCTGGCCCTGTGGTGGTCACTGTATGCGGCGGTGTTCTGGCTGGCGCTGCTGCTCGCCGGGGAAATCGGCGAGCGCCTGGCGCCGCGCGGCGGCCGGCTGGCCCGCAGCTCGCTCTGGCTGGCGCTGGCCTGCGCCTGCGCGGCCGCCGCCAACCTGGCGTCGGCAGGCCGCGCCGGCATCCTCATCGAGCAGGGCGTGGTGCAAGGCGCGTTGCCGATGCACCTGTACGGCTTCGCCCTCTCCTTCACCCTCGCCCTGATCTACTTCGCGCATCTCGGGCGCAGCCGCATCCACGAAGGCGCGGCGGCGCGGCTGGCGGCGGCGCAGCGCAACCAGCGCGAAGCCAGGCGGCGCCGGGTGCAGATCGACCTGCAGGCGATGCAGGCGCGCATCGATCCGGGCCTGCTGTTCGGCATGCTCGATGCGGTGCGGCTCGCCTATGCCGACGACCCGCCCCGCGCCGAGCGCCTGCTCGATGAACTGATCGCGTTCCTGCGCGCGTCCTTTCCGCACCTGCGCAGCGAAGCTTCGAGTGTCCCGCGCGAAGCGGAGCTGGCCCGGGCCTATGCCCAGCTGCTGTCACTGGCCGCGGCAGGAGGCTGGAGCATGGCGGTGCGGATTTCCGAGCCGGCCCGGCATGCACGTTTCCCGCCCGGCGCCCTGCTGCCGCTGGTCGACGACGCCTTGCGCGCGCGCGGCGGTGACTGCACGCTGACGGCGAGCTGCGCCGATGGCGCCTGCCGGGTGGTGCTGGGCCTGCCCGCACGGCCATCGCAGGAATCTCTGGCGCGCGTGCAGGCCCTGCTGCGGGACCTCGACGGCCTCGCCGCCAGCGTGACCGTCGCCTCCGACGGCGCCGCCACCACCACCGTGACCCTGGAGGTGCCGCATGAGAACGCCTGAAGAGCGGCGACCGACCGCGGTCATCGCCGAGGACGAGCCGCTGCTGGCGGAGGAACTGGCCGAGTTGCTGCAGGCGCTGTGGCCGCAGTTGCAGGTCGTGGCCCGCGTCAACGACGGCGTCGCGGCACTGCATGCGGTCGAAGAACACCGGCCCGATGTCGTCTTCCTCGACATCCAGATGCCGCTGCTGAACGGGCTCGAGGTGGCGCAGCGCATCGGCGGCAGCTGCCATATCGTCTTCATCACCTCTTACGACGCCCACGCACTGCAGGCCTTCGAGGCCGGCGCCATCGACTACGTGCTCAAGCCGCCGACCGCGGCGAGGCTGCTGACCACGCTGGAGCGCGTGAAAGTGCGCCTGCAGCGGCCGGCCCCCGACCTGCGTGGCCCGATCGCCCAGATCACCGCCGCGGCCGTCGCGCCCAAGCGCCACCTGCAATGGATCAATGCCTCGCGGGGTTCGGCGGTGCGGCTGATCACCGTCGAAGAAATCCTCTACTTCAAGTCCGACCAGAAGTTCACGCTCGTCGTGACGGCCGATTCCGAGTCGCTGATCCGCAAGACCATCCGCGAGCTGAGCGAGGAACTGGACCCGACCATGTTCTGGCAGGTGCACCGCTCGACCATCGTCAGCCTGTACGCCATCGACAGCGTGACGCGCGACGAGCGCGGCAACCTGAGCCTGCGGCTGAAGAACCGCCCGGAGACGCTGGCGGTGAGCGAAGCCCACACGCACCTGTTCCGGCAGATGTGACCCTCCAACCGAAAGGATGCGCACCATGGCCCACGAGGATTGCAAACAGGCATTGAGCCGGCGCCAGGCGGTCGCCCTGCTGGCGGCGTTCGGTATCACCGAAGAAGCCGTGGCGCAGGACCCGGTCACCGTCGACCCGCGTTCGTTTCGCGTGGTGGTCGACAACGACAGCGTGCGGGTGCTGGAGTACAAGAGCCGGCCCGGCCTGGGCGTGTGCGGACAGGGCATGCACTTCCACCCCGCGCACGTGACCGTGTCGCTCACGGGCGCCAAGTTGAAGAAGACCGAGAACGGCAAGGTGAGCCTGGTCGACATCCCACCGGGCCACGTGTTCTACGCCCCGGCGGAAACACATGCCGCGGAAGTCATCGGCGGCTCCGGCACGCGCACCTACATCGTGGAACTCAAGGGCAAGGACTGGAAGCCGAGCACCGGCTGATTCATCGCCGCCGCACGGCATCGGCACATCGATTCCCGGCACCGGTCGCCGGGCCCTTCGCCTGGCGCGGGCGGCTGCCTACATTGGCCTTTCCCTCCGCCACCCAAGGAAATGCCATGACCCGTATCCGCAAGCCCCTGCTGACGTCCGGCCTCCTGTGTGCCGCCTCCCTGCTGGCGCTGACCGCCCGCGCCGACATGGTGACCGACTGGAACGACAAGGCCGTCGCCGCCGTCTACACGGCGCGCATGAGCCCGGACGCCCAAACCCGGGGCCTGGCGATCATGCACATCGCCGTGTTCGAGGCGCTCAACTCGATCGAGCCGCGCTACACGCCTTACCGCGCGCGCCTGCCGGTCGAACCCGGTGCGCTGCCCGATGCGGCCGCGGCGGCTGCCGCCCACGCCACCTTGGTGCGCCTGTTCCCGGATCAAGCCAAGGAGTTCGATGCCACCCTGCAGGCAGCGCTGGCCAGGTTGCCGGAAGGCCCGGGCAAGGCGAACGGCATCCGCCTGGGCGAGCGCGCCGCCGCCGCCATGCTTGCCGAACGCCAGAAGGACGGCGCCGATGCGCCCATCACCTACCGGCCCTTCACCCAGCCCGGCAAATACGTGCCGACCCAACTCCCTTCTTCCTCTACCTGGGCGGCCGTGCGGCCGTTCGCGCTGAAGTCGGGTGACCAGTTCCGCCCGCCGGCGCCGTACGCCCTGTCCAGCGCCCAATGGGCGGCCGACTACAACGAGGTCAAGCGCATGGGCGGCAAGGCGGGCACCGCCCGCTCACCCGAGCAGAACGACATCGCCCGGTTCTGGCAGATCACGGGCGCGGCGACGTACAACCCGGTGACACGCCACCTGGCCGCCGCCAAGGGGCTCGACCTGCTGGACTGCGCCAGGCTGTTCGCCTTGTCGGCCATCGCCACCGCCGATACAGCCGTCGCCATCTTCGATGCCAAGTACGCGTATTCCTTCTGGCGCCCGGTCACCGCGATCCGCAACGGCGACATCGACGGCAACGACGCGACCGCGCTCGACGCCGGCTGGGAACCGCTGATCGCGACCCCGATGCATCCCGAATACCCGTGCGCCCATTGCACCTTCCAGGGCGCGGCGGCCGGCGTGCTGCAGGGGCTCTATGGCGACGCGGTCCCGAAGTTCACCTTGACCAGCACCGCGGCGCCGGGCGTGAGCCGCTCGTTCGAGCGCCTGTCCGACTACGTCAATGAAGTGATCAACGCCCGCATCTACGAAGGTGTCCACTACCGGACCTCCGGCGAGGTGGGCGCCGCGCTCGGGCGCAAGGTCGCGGATGAGGTGGTGAAGAACCACTTGCGCCCCGCCCCTTGAGCGCAGCACGCGGCCGCACGCCGGTCGCAACCACTGTTACCGCTGCCAGCACCCTTGGCAGTGGTGCTCTGTCCCCCCGGCGTGTACAAGCTTTGACTCAGCCCCCAGCGTCCGCACGGCGCCGGCGAGCGGAACAACGGCGACGCAGGGGGGAAACATGCTGTATCTCTATCTGTTTGGCCACCTGTCGGTGGCCAACTGCGACGGGCCTGAGCCGTGGCCGGCGGTCGAGCTGGCCGGCCGACCGGCCAGCCTGCTGGCCTTCCTGGCGCTGGCCCGCGGCCGCTTCTTCGCCCGCAACGAACTGCTGTCGGCGCTCTGGAACGAGCAGACCGAGGGCGGCACCATCAAGTCCTTCAACACGGTGTTGTGGCGCTTGCGCAAGGCGCTCGCGCAGCCGCCGCTGGAACAAGGCGAGATCGTGGTGTGCGACCGCCGCGGCGCGGTGGGGCTGCCGGCCGCCGCCAACCTGCAGGTCGACGTGGATGCGTTCTCCCGCCTGGTCGGCCCGGCGCTGGACCGCCCGCTGGAGCAACTGGACGAATCGCACGTCGAACAGCTGCGGCGCGGCGTGCGGCTGTACCGCGACGACATCCTCGACGGCTTCACGGAGGACTGGGCCTTGCGCGCGCGTGAACTGCACCGGCGCGCCCTGCTCAACGCGCTCGCGCGGCTGATGCAGCTGAGCACCCTGTCGCAGGACTATGCGCAAGCCATCGGCTATGCGCGGGACATCCTGGACCGCGACACGCTGCGCGAGGACGTGCACCGCGAGCTGATGCGCCTGTTCATGCTCAACGGCCAGCGCGC
>JAQGMY010000050.1 GCA_028292105.1 Ramlibacter sp. | reverse complement strand
GTGACCGACGTGGAGAAGCTGAAGAAGACGCCCAGCGTCAGCGTCTACACCTACCCCGGACTGCGCGTGCTGCTGCTGCAGCCGAGCTTCAAGCCCGGTGCCAACGAGTTCATCACCGACAACGCCGGCAAACCGCTGGCCGCCAATCCGCTGCAGGATGTGCGCGTGCGCCAGGCCTTGTCGCTGGCGATCAACCGCAAGGGCATCGTCGATCGCGTGCTGCAGGGCACCGTCACCGAGGCGAACCAGTGGATGCCCAAGGGCACCTTCGGCTACAACGCCGAGGTCAAGGACATCGGGTTCAATCCCGAGCAGGCCAGGAAACTGCTGGCGGAGGCCGGCTTCCCGCAGGGCTTCCAGATCAGCATCCACGTTCCGGGCGACCGCTATCCGCAGGCGCCCGAGACGGTGCAGGCCGTCGCGCAGTTCTGGACCCGCATCGGCGTGAAGACGCAGGTGCAGGTCGTGCCCTGGTCCGTGTATTCCTCGCGCGCCACCAAGAACGAGTACGCGGTGAGTGTCATCGCCTGGGGCAACGGCACTGGCGAGGCGGGCTACGGCCTGCTGCAGACGCTGGCCACCAGCGACGCGAAGCGCGGCCGCGGCGCCAACAACTGGGGCCGCTATTCCAGCGAGGCGGTCGACAAGGCACTGGATGCGGCCACGGTGGAATTCGACGCGCGCCGCCGCGAAGCCATCTTCCGCCACGCCGCCAAGCTCGTGACCGACGACGTCGGCCACATCCCGCTGTTCCACTACCAGAACATCTGGGCAGCCAGGAAGGGGCTGAAGGTGGTGCCGCTCCTGAGCGACCGCACGACGGCCATGCAGGTCACCAAGGTCGGCAAGTAAATGGCACGCCTGGAGCGTCCGCTGGGGTCATGAGCGCCGAACTGCACATCACGCCGCGCGAGGCGCTCATCGACGTTCCGCGCCGCATCGCGGTGACGGGCCTGCGCCCTGGCGAAGAGGTCACGCTCGCCAGCCGGACCGTGCGCGGGCCGGGCCTGGCCTGGCGAGCGCGCGCGCGGTGGCGTGCCGACGCGGCGGGCACCATCGATCTCACCCGCGATGCCCCACAGGCCGGCAGCAACTCTGATGGCTATGACGCCGTGTCGGCCATGGGACTGGTGTGGTCACAGGTGCCGGACCTTGCGGCCGGCGCCGCGGCGACTTGGGCCCAGCGCGACGTGTTCGATCCGGTCCCGTGGGCGCCCCTCACGACGCACATCGAGGTGCTGCGCGACGGCCCGGGCGCAGCCGCGCTCGCAGGCACGTTCGTGCAGCGGCTGGCGGGCGACGGCGTGACGCGCCGGGAGGTCCGCGAGGACGGCCTCGTCGGCACGCTGTTCCTGCCGCCGGGCCAGGGGCCGCACCCCGCCGTCGTGGTGCTCAACGGCTCGGGTGGCGGCATCAACGAGCCGCGCGCGGCGCTGTATGCGTCGCACGGGTACGCGTCACTCGCGCTGGGCTATTTCAAGGCGCCGGGACTACCCGATCACATCAGCAACACGCGGCTGGAATACTTCGAGACCGCGCTGGCCTGGGTGCATCGCACGCTGCGGCCACGCCATGGATTCGTCGCCCTCAGCGGGCAGTCGCGCGGCGGCGAACTCGTGCTGCTGCTCGGCACGCTGCTGCCCGACGCGGTGTCGGCCGTCATCGGCTATGTGCCCGGTGCGGTCGTGCACCCCGCCCAGAACGCCTGCGACCCGGCGCTCGGCCGCGAAGGCCCGGCGTGGTTGTGGCGCGGCCAGCCGCTGGTCGATGTCTGGCAGGGCAACCGCACCGCCACGTGGGCGCCATGGGACAGCGGCCCCGAGCCGCGCCGGCACGCGGCCGCCATCCTGACGGCACTGGACGACCCCGAGGCGGTGGCGCGGGCGCGCATCCCGGTGGAGAAGATTCGCGGGCCGGTGCTCGTGGTTTCGGGCACCGACGACGGCTCCTGGCCGTCCAGCCGCTACGGCCGCATGGTCGCCGAGCGCCTGGCGCAGGTCGGCCATCCGCATGCGGTGTGCCATCTGGACCACCAGGGCGCGGGCCACGCCATCGTCTTTCCGTACGTGCCCACGACGCAGTTGACCTATGCCCACCCGGTCTCCGGCCGGCTCAGCACCTCGGGCGGAACGCCCGCGGCCAACGCGCGTGCCGACGAGGCGTCCTGGCCCGGCGTGCTGCAGTTCCTCGCCGATGCGGTCGCCGCGCGCGCCGCCTCCCGTCCTCCTCATTGACCGACCAGATCGCCATGACCGAATCAACCCCTCTCGACCTGATCGACGCCCTCGTGCCCCTGCCCACCGGCGATGCGGCGCACACGCTGCGCCACCAGCGTGACAAGGTGGTGGCCGCCACGCAAGGCAGCTACGACGCGGTGTTCGACCCGGCCCTGCCGGGCCTGGGCCTCGCCGAGCGCTTGCAGGCCGCGCATACCGTGGCCGATCTGAGTGGGGGTGCCGCACTGGCGGCGCACTATGCGAAGCGGCTTGCAACCCTCCCCGCTCCCGCCGCGTCACCGCAGCTCGATGCCGTGCTGGAATTCGCCCGCACATTGGCCGTGCGCCCGGTGGAGGGCGATCGCGAGTCGCTGCTGCGCCTGCCCCAGGCCGGGCTCTCGCCCGCGGACGTGGTCACGCTCGCGCAGCTGATCGCGCTGGTCGCCTATCAGGTGCGGGTGGTCGCCGGCCTGCAGGCGCTTGCCGCGCAAGGGCTGGGCGACGCCGCCCCTGTCGCAGCCGATGCATCGCCCTTCGTGCACCCGGCCCATCTTCCCCCGCCTGGCGAAGCCCTCCGCATCAACGGCTACACCAGCGAGACATTGGGCTGGAAGGCCTGGCTGCCGGTGCTCGACGTGGCGCAGGCGACACCCCGGCAAAAGGAGATCCTGCAGGCCAGCCATCCCAAGGCGGCGACTTCGGACTACTACCTCACGCTGATCCAGCAGCCGGAGATCCTGGAGCAGCGCTCCACCGTCTTCAACGCCATCATGTATGCGCCTGGCGGCCTGTCGCGGGCGGAACGGGAACTGGCCAGCGCTGTGGTGTCCCGCGTCAACGGCTGCGTGTACTGCGCTGCGGTCCATGCGCAGCGCTTCGAGCAACTGGCCAAGCGCAACGACGTGATCGCGCAGGTGTTTGCCGAGCCGCAGGGCGCCGGCACCAACGCGCGCGAGCGCGCGATCGTGCAGGCCGCGATCGACCTGACGCGCGCGCCGGCCGCTTTCGGCGCCGGCGCGGACAGCCTTGCTGGCTTGCGCGCCGCCGGCCTCGGCGAGCTGGAGATACTGGACCTGGTGCACGCCATCGCGATCTTCGCGTGGGCGAACCGGCTGATGCTGAATCTGGGCGAGCCGGTGCGAGGCTGACCAGTCCTCGCCTGCGAAGGGCCAGCCGCCAGGCGCTCAGTAGCGCAGCTTGCCTTCGCGGTCCATGACTGCGATGTCGACGAACTTGCTGCCGACGTTGCTGGACGTGAAGTCCACCCGGAAGCCGCCGAAATCCAGTTCGCCCATGGACTTGAGGCTGCGCTGGAGTGCCGCGGCCGACACGTCCCTGTCCTTGATGCGCTTGAGGGCCTCGCCGAGCGTGCGGGCCGAAAGATAGCCCTCCAGCTGGAACGGCGTGTACCTGGTGATATCGGGGTAGGCCTGCTTCATGGCGGCGCGGAAATCGCGTGTCACCGGCAAGGTGTTGTTGTTGGGATTGGGATAGGTCTGGGCGATGCCGACGCCGCGCGCCCCCTCCGCGCCCGCGACCTTGACCAGGAACTCCGGCTGGACAGCCGAAAGAACGAACACAGGCTGCCTGATGCCCGCCTTGCGCACGGCGACCAGGCCGTCGCCGACGAAATTCGGGACACCGATGATCACCACGCCCTGCGGATCCTGAGCCGCCAGCTCGCCCGCCGCCTTGGCCAGCCCGGGCGCGCCGCCCGCCGCGGTGACCGTGCGGACCTGCACTCCGCCGATGCGGCTGCCTTCCTGCAGGGCAACCTTGGCGCCCGACAGCCCCACCTCCTGGTCGTTGTTCAACACGGACAGGCGCGTGATGCCGATGGCCTTGGCATTGCTCACGATCTTCTCGATCTGCTCCTTGTCCCCGGCCCGCAGGTGGAAGAACTTGGGATGGCCCGGGCGGCGCAGGCTTTCGGCACCCGGGATGGCGTTCATCACCACCACGTCCGCCGTGTCCAGCAGCTTCTCGTCGAGCATCCGTTTGAGCGCCACCGAGCCGATCGGATTGATCAGCGCCACCGGCGATTTGGCCATGGCGTTGCGGAACTGCGCCACGAACTTGTCGCCGTTGTACTCGTCGTCCAGCGTGAAGAGCGACAACTTGCGGCCCAGGATGCCGCTCTTGTTCGCCTGCACCAGGTAGGCGGTGATGCCCTGGTTGATCTCGGGTGCCTGCGGAACGGGCAGCTTGGTGAAGGGCGCGAGTTGGCCCAGAACGATGTCGGGCTTGCCCTGGGCCTGAACCAGCGAGCCCACGAGCAGCAACGACACTGCAAGCAGTCGGCGGACGGGTCGGAAAGACATTCGGATCCTCTCTTGGCCAGCAGCGTGGCGAAGGCATTGAACACAGGCGGCAGGACGATTCCGCCGCACGGCCTGACTCTACCGGCTGGTCGCCGCACCGGTCAAAATGTTTCCGCCTGGGTTGGCCGTTTCGCGACGCAAAAAGACGCGCTTCGTCGAGGCCGTGCGGGGGACACCGTGACCTGCCGACGCAGGTGTGTAGCATCGGGCGGTGGATCTCCTATTACCCCTTGCCTTGGCACTGGCAGCCTGGTGCTGGATCGCCAAGGCCAAGCTGCAGCAACAGCGTATCGCCCTCCTTGCCCGCTTCCTGTCCGGCTACAGCATCGAGAAGAACATCGAGACCGTGACCCAGGGCTACCTGCGCGCCGTCGGCGAAGGGGAGCCGGGCCGGCGCGACCAGGTCCTGAACCTGCTGCGCGCCAAGGAACAGGACTTGTGCCGGCAAGTGAGCCAGCTCGCGACCGCCTTCGCGGCCGCGGACGCCACCGCGACCCGCGTGAGCAAGCTGCCGATCTGGCTTCCGTTCGCGCCGGCCCTCGCCGCTTCCTTCGACATGCGCGAAGCACTGCAGGTCCACGCCCGTGGCATCTGCCGCGCCATCGAGGGCGAGACCGCAAGCTCCCCGAAAGATCGCGCGTTTGCCATCTCGGCCGAGTTGTTGCTGATGCAGCACACCTGCCACTGGTTCTGCCGGTCGAAGTCGGTTGCCTCGGCCCGCATGCTCTCTCGCCATCGGACTTCGTACGAGCAGCTGGCGGCCGCTGTCCTGCCGCAGACGCGCTCGGAATATCTCGGCCTGGTGTCGCTGACCCGACGCGCGTAAAGCGCTCGCGGGGCCGGCAGGCTGGAGCAAGGGCGCGGCCTGGTCTTCTGTCCGGAGATCAGGAAGAACTCCTCTCGCGCAGCACGCCGTTGATTTCGGCCCCGAAGATCAGCGTGCTGGCGCTGATGTAGAGGAACACCAGTGTCGCCACCACCCCCGCGAAGCTGCCATAGAGCAACACCAGCTTGGCAGCGCTGCGCAAGGTATATGACAGCGTCGCGGCAGCCACCACCCACAGGGCCGCACCCACCAGCGCACCGGGCAGCACGGTGTAGAGCCGCTGGTGCACGTCGGGGAGCCAGCCGTACACCAGTGCATACAGCACCATGAGCACGAGGAAGGCCAGGCCGTAGCGCGCGCCGTCGGCCAGCCAGAGCACTTGCTGCCCGGTGGCCGCATTCGCCTCCAGCAGCCGCCACACGTACGGCATCACGACCACGGAGCTGAATGCAAGCAGCACACCGGCGCCGACGATGATCGTGAACACCGTGACCTTGATGCGCGCCCTCCAGAACGAAAGTCCGCGCTCGACGCCGTAGGCGCGGTTCAGCGCGGAGCGGACCGCCTGCATGCCGGACGAGGCCGTCCACAGGGTCGCCAGCACGCCTATGGTCAGGAGCGCCTGGTTGCGCTGCGCCAGCACCTGCGCCACGGCCGGCTGCATCGCGTCGCGCACCACCTGCGGTGCATAGCCCAGGACGCGATCGACCAGGGCCGCCGCCTGGCCGGGCTGCCCGAAAAAACCGGCGGAAGCGGACACCAGCACCAGGAGCGGGAACATGGCCAGCAGCCAGGAGAACGCCAGGCTGCCGGCCTGGTTGGCACTCTGGTGCATGACGTAGTTGCGGATGGCCAGCAGCATCACGCGCAGACCGGGCGTGGCCAGCGCGGCAAGCCCGAGGCGGCGCCAGCCTTCCTGAAGCCGGCTCATCAGCGGATTTTTCATTTCATCAGGCAGTCGGCGCCCACGGTCCGGTGCGAAGGATAACGACGCCCGTGCCGGCTTTCCCGCTGTTTCAGAAGTGAATGCCCAGCCACTCCTGCACCTGCCGGTGCAGGTCGCCCTGGAATTCCTCCGCTGCGCCTTCCGCGGTGATGCGCCCCAGGCTCAGCACGCACACGCGGTCCGACATGCGCACGACCCGGCGCACGTTGTGGTCGATCAGGAGGATGCCCATCTTCATCTGCGCGAACTTCTCGATCCAGACGAACACCTCCTCGGAGACCTTGGGCGACAGGCCGATGCTCGGCTCGTCGACCAGGCACAGTTGCGGCTGCTGCAGCCAGGCCTTGGCGAACTCCAGCTGCTTTTGCTGCCCGCCCGACAGGCTGCCAGCCGCCTGCGAGCGCTTGTCGCGCAACGCGGGGAACAGCTGGTAGACCTCGTCCAGCCGCCCGCGGGCTTCGCGGCCGAAGCGACCTGGCCGCCCCAGCAGCGGCAGCATCAGGTTCTCCTGCACGGACAGGTACGGGAACAGGCTGGATTCCTGCGGGATGCAGCAGACGCCGAGGTCGATCAGCCGGTGCGGCGAGACGCCGGAGATGTCCTCTCCGCGCAAGTGCACGGTGCCGGACTTGGGTGCGAGAAAGCCGCAGATCGTCTTGACCAGCGTGGACTTGCCGGCGCCGTTCAGGCCGATGAGGCCGGTGATGCGGCCGGCGTCCACGCGCAGGCTGATGTCGCGCAGCACGTCAATGTCCTGCGCATAGCCGGCAGTGACGTCGCGCAGTTCCAGCAGCGGCTCACCCATCGCCCTGCACCTCCAGGCTCGCGGGCTGCTGCGCGTCGCTGTTGCCGAGGTAGGCCTCGATCACGTCGTGGTTCTTCAGGACCGAATGGATGTCCCCCGCGGCGATCACGCGGCCGGCGTTCATGCAGACAGCGCGCTGGCACAGGTCCACCACGATGGGCATGTCGTGGCTCACCAGCAGGAAGGTCGCGCCTTGCGCGTGCCGGCTGCGGATGAAGCGCGCCATCACCTCGCGCATGACGGGGTGCACGGCCGCGAACGGCTCGTCGAGCATCGCCAGCAGCGGCGGCTCGATGAACAGCATGCCGAACTCCAGCAGCTTGCGCTGGCCGCCGGAGAGCTGCCCGGCATCCAGGTACTGCACGGGCTCCAGCGTCAGTTCGGCCAGCAGCGAGCGGGCGCGCGTCGTGGACTCGGCCTCCGACAGGCCGCGCGCCATGCCGGCGGTGAGCAGGTTGTCGAAGGCCGACATGCGCGTGAACACGCGGGTGAGCTGGAACATGCGCAGCACGCCGCGTTGCGCCAGGCGCTCGGGACCCCAGCCCGTGATGTCCTCGTCGCGCATGCGGACGCTGCCCGCCTGCGGCGTGAGGAAGCCGGACAGCAGGTTCAGCACCGTCGTCTTGCCCGAGCCGTTGGGCCCGATCAGGCCCAGGATCTCGCCGGCCTGCACATCGAAACCCACCTGGTCCACCGCGGCGACGCCGCCAAAGCGCATGCCAAGGCCCTCGATGGCAAGCAGGCTCATGCCTTCCTCCCGCGCAACCAGTTCGACGCCACGCCCCACAGGCCGGCTGGCACGTAGCGCGCGAACAGCATCACCAGCAGCGCGAAGACGATGATCTGGATGTTGCCGAAAGCGCGCAGCCATTCGGAGCCCAGGTAGACGATCACGGCGCCCAGCAGCGAACCGGTGAGCGAGCCCATGCCGCCGATCACCACCATCGACAGCACCAGGCCGGTCTGCTGCAGCAGCCCCAGCTCCGGGCTGACCAGCTGGCTGAAGGTGCCGTACAGCGATCCCGCGAGCCCGCACAGTCCGCAGGACGTGCAAAAGGCGATCATCTTGATGCGCACCACGCCGATGCCGCGGCTGCCGGCACCGACGGGGTCGTCGCGCACGGCGGTCATGAAGCGGCCGGTGCGGCCCTTGAGCAGCCAGTACAGGCCCAGGAGGACCGCGACCAGTACGCCGAGGAAGATGTAGTAGTAGGCCATGCGGCTGTCGGTCAGCGTCGCCACGTGCATGCCCTGGTCGCCGCGGGTGAACTCGTGCGAGTTGCCGACCACCACGCGCGCGATCTCGGCGAAGGCGAGCGTCGTGAGCGACAGGTAGGGGCCGCTCAGGTTCAGCACCAGCTTGCCGAGGATCGCGCCCAGCAGCACGGTGGACAGCACCGCGGCCGGGATGCCCAGCGCCAGTGGCACCTTCAGGTAGAAGTCCAGCAGCGCCGTCGTGTACCCGCCCAGCATCGCGAAGGCCGCCGGGGCCAGCGAGAACTGCCCGGTGTAGCCGGCCAGCAGGTTCCAGGCCAGCGCCAGGATGCCGAAGTAGATGCTGACGATCACGATGCCCAGGACGTACGGGCTGGTCACCACCAGCGGCACCAGCGCCAGCACCGCGCAGACCACCAGCGCCGCCCGCATGTCGAAGCGCAGCCGGTGCTGCCAGAGGTTGGTCGCGGGCTGCACCGGCCGCGCTGGCGCGGCGCCCTGTACTTGCGCCGTCATAGCTGCCGGCCCTTTTCGCCGAACAGCCCTTGCGGCCGGAACAGCAGCACCAGCACCAGGATGATCAGCCCGAAGGCGTCGCGGTAATCGTAGGAGCCGTACACGGAGAAGAAGGCTTCACTCACGCCCAGGATCAGCGCCGCGACCATGGCGCCCCAGATCGAACCCATGCCGCCCAGCACCACGATCACATAGGACTTGATCGCAGGGAACGCCCCGATGTCCGGCGACGGATTCACCATGGGCGCGAGCAGCGCGCCCGACAGCGCCGCCAGCATCCCGGAGATGACGAAGATGAGGCTGGTCGTGCGCGTCGCGTCGATGCCGGCCAGCGACGCGCCCAGCCTGTTCTGCGCCACCGCCTGGATCTGCAGCCCCCACACCGAGCGCTTGATGAACAGCGCCAGCCCCACCATCAGCAGCACGGCGACGACGGCCGCGATCGCCTTCTGCCCGGTCAGCATGATCGGGCCCAAGGCGAAGCGGCTCACGTCGATGAGCGGGGGGCCGCGAAACGAATAGGGACCCACCACCTTGTCGACCAGGTTCACCAGCAGCAGCGACAGGCCGAAGGTGACCACCACCGCGTATTCGTCCTTCATGAAACCCCAGCTCGCATAGCCCTGGTACAGCGGCCGCATCAGCAGGCGCTCCACCAGCCAGCCGAGCCCGGCGCCGGCGACGGCCGCGACCGGCAGCGCCAGCCAGGGCGAGATCTCCAGCTTCAGCGCCGCCAGCACGTAGGTGTAGGCACCGATCATGAAGAACTCGCCGTGGGCGAAGTTCACGATCTTCAGCACGCCGAAGATCATGGCGAGCCCCACGGCCATCAGCGCGTAGAACAAGCCGTAGATGAGGCCGTTGGCCAGAAGGTCGATGGCTAGCATGCGGGAGCGCGGCTCACGGAAAGGTCCGGGACCGCAGCGTGCCGCGATCCCGGACGAGCTGCCGGTTCAAGGAATGTCGCCTACTTGGCCGGACGGACGATCTTGGACGGGTCGAACTTCTGGCCCGGCGCCTGGATCAGCAGGGTCTGCGCGACCGGCTGCTTTTCCGCCGTCAGTTCGTAGTTCACGTACGGCATGTCCAGCCATTGCTGGAAGCCGAAACCCGGTTGGGTGGAGAAGTTGGAGATGCCGCGGATGCTGTCGAACTTCATCGTCTGCATCGCCTTGATCAGCTTCTCGGGCTCGGTGCCCTTGGCCGCCTGGATGCCCTGGATCACCAGCTCGAGCGAGTCCGCCGCCTGCAGCACCAGGCGGTTGATGTCGCTACCGGTGCGCTTCTTGTATTCGGCGGCGATGTCGGTGGCCAGCCTGGTCTGCTTCATCTGCGGGTGGTACAGCGCGAAGGAGAGCAGGTACTTGCCCGACTCCTTCACGTTCTGCCAGAAGTCCGGGTAGTCGGCCAGGCCGCCGCCGTCGTACAGCACCGTTTTGGCGGTGGGCGCCACGCCTTGCTCGTACACCTGGTTCATCACCAGGTAGGCTGCGGGCGGCAGCATCGACATCACGATCACGTCCGGCGGGTTGGCGCGCAGCGGCAGGATCGCCGCCGTGAAGTCCTTGCTGGTGCGGTCCAGCGTCTCGTACTTGTATTCGATGGTCGGGGCGAGCTTCTTGAGCATCTCGCCCGTGAGCTTGGCCTGCCCGATGCCGTAGTCCGTGTTCTCGGCGAAGGCCACGACACGCTTGACCTTCATGGTCGCCAGCGTGTTGGCCATGGTCGTGGACACCAGCGTGTTGTACGGCGAGGTGTTGAACACCTCGGGGTAGCCGCGCTTGCGCACGTCGTCGGACCAGCAGTTGGTGTTGACGTAGGGCACCTTGTAGCGATGCGCCACCTCGATCTCCGCCAGGCAGACGGAGCTCTGGTGGCCGCCGGCGAGCGCCACGACCTTGTCGCTGGTGATCAGCTTTTCCGCGGCCGCCCGGCCCTTCTCCGGGATGCCCTGGTTGTCCTCGTACACCAGCTTGATCTGGCGGCCGAGCACGCCACCCTTGGCGTTGACCATGTCCTTCAGGATCTCCATGCCGTCCTTGACCTGCGTGCCTTGCACGACCGAGCCCGGCGGGGACTGCGTGAGGCTCACGCCGATCAGGATGGGATCGGCGGCCAGGGCGGGCAGCGCGAACACCGCGGCAGCCAGAGTGGTCGCCGTGAGCAGGGTCCTGGACATCATCGAAGGTCTCCTTGAAGTCGCCTGGTGCGGCCGGCCTACCGGGCCGGTAGCCATCGCTGCGGAATTTACCCGCGATCGGCCGTCGCGTCGCGTCGCCGGGGGCGGGGTAAACCCCGCCCGGGTGGACCCTGCGTACCTTCGGCATAAGGTAGACGTCCCAGCTCAGTCGCGCGCCCAGACGTCCTCTTGCAGCAGGGAACGCTCCTCGCAATCTGCCGCCGCGAGGGGTCCACCGCGGTCGATGACGAGGAAGTCGCCGCCGGCGTCCAGCGCGATCAAAGGGTGGTGCCAGGTGCCCGCGGCGTAGTTGACGCCCTGCCCGGCCCTGGCCATGAAGCACCGCAGTTGCGCCGGCACCGGCGAAGGTCCGGCAGGTGCCACGACCACCAGGAAGCGCTGCGGCAGCAGCGGCACGAACGCCTGGCTGCCGAGGAGGTGACGCTCGACCAGGCGCAACTGCAAGGGCAGCGCGCGGGGCCGGGCCCGGAACAGGCTGAGCACCGGCTGGCCACCTTGCCTGCAGGTATCCAGTCGCGCCGGGTCGTCGAAGCGCTCGGCGAACCCTTCGTTGATGGTTCGCGCCTTGCCGGCCTGGCCGAGCTCGATGACGTCGCCGAAGGCTGAAAATGCATGCGCCTCCAGCGGCTCGGCTGTCAGCCAGTGTCGGGAAGAGCGCGGGCTTGCCGTCATGGGCAGAGACTACGCCAGGCGCGGGGCTCGAATGCGGACTACTGCCGGTTCTGGATCAACTGCTTCAGGAAGCTGCGACCGCACTCGATCTGCTCCTTCGGGATGCCGGACAGGAAATCGGCCTCGAACTGGGCCGCCCGGGCAATGAGCGCTTCCCTGCGGGCGGCACCCGCTGGCGAAAGTCTCAGGGAGCCATCGCTGGTCCGCAGCAAGCATCCGAGCTCGAACAGTTCTTCCACGGCGTCTTCCGCATCGCGTCGCCCCAGGTACATCCTTGCGGCCAGTTGCTCCTGGTCCAGCCCGGGCACTTCGTAAAGGCCGATCAGCACCCGTACCTGCGCCCTGGTCAGGCCTTGGGCCTCGCGATGCTGCTGGAAGTGCCCGGACGTCAGGTTGTGGGCGCGGAACAAGAGGTTCATCAGCGGGATTTCCTGGGCCCCGGCGGGATCGTCGAGCGCGGGCGCCACACGGTCGCGCTTCAGGTCGGGATGGTCTTCGGCCACCGCGTACCGGCCTTGGGCGAACAGCAAGGCCGCGCGTTCATGTTGGGCGAAGCGCCTGACCCTGCCGATCATGATGAGGTGGTCCCCGCCGTCATGCAGGGCTTCGGTGCTGCATTCGAACGAAGCCACGACGTCATCGAGCAGCGGTGCGCCGCCCAGGCCGGGCTGCCAGGCGACGCCCGCGAACTTGTCCGTCTCGGCACCCGAGAACCCCTGGGAAAGCTCGATCTGGTCGGCCGCCAGGATGTTCACCGCGAAGTGCGAAGCCCTCTCGAACAAGGCGAAGCTCCTGGACTTGCGGCTGATCGACCACAGGATGAGCGGGGGATCCAGCGACAGGGAGGAAAACGAATTCGCCGTCACCCCTGCCTTGTCGTTGTCGACTTGCGCAGTGATGACGGTCACGCCCGTTGCGTACTGGCCCAGGCAATGGCGAAAGGCGCGTGCATCCTGGGCCGGATCTCCTTCGCGGAACGGCAGCGATGGGGTAGCAGGTGGCACGGTGGTTTCTCCATTCCCTTCGGTGCGCGCGAGCAGATCGCTCACTCGAGCTTGATTTTTGCGCGGGAAACGACCGAGCTCCATCGAGCCAGATCGCTTTTCATGATTTCGGCAAATTCGTCGGGGCCGGCGCTGGTCGGTTCCAGCGAGAAGCCGCGGATGGCTTCCTTCAGGTCGGCCGCATCGAGAACGGCCGCCATCTCGGTGGCGAGTTTGCCCTGGATGTCCTTCGGTGTCTGAGCGGAGACCAGGACACCAAACCAGGGATCCGCCACGAAACCCTTGATCCCGGCCTCACTGATGGTCGGCAGGTTCGGGTAACCGGGCAGCCGTTTGGCAGAGGCCACGCCGAGCAACCTCACCTTGCCGGCCTTCTCGAAAGGGACGGCGTTGCCGAGAACGGTGAAGAAAATCGGCACGTGCCCGGCCACCACGTCGGCCATGGCAGGCGCGCAACCCTTGTACGGCACGTGCGTCAGGTTGATGCCGGCAGAGAGATTGAGCAGTTCGCCGGCCAGGTGAAGCACAGTGCCGCTGCCACAGGAAGAGAAGGCCAGTTTGCCCGGCTGCGCGCGGGCCAGCGCCACCAGTTCCGCCACCGTGTTCGCCTTGACGCCGGGATTCACGCCCAGCACGACCGGTCCGCGCGCCACCAGGGAGATCGGAGCGAAATCCTTGATGGGGTCGTACGGCAGCTTCGTCGGGAAACTTGCCTGCACGATCAGCTGGTCGTTGGTCATGAGCAGCGTGTAGCCGTCAGCCGGTGCAGCCGCGACAAACTGTGCCGCGACGCCTCCGGCGGCGCCGCCCCGGTTTTCCACCACGACGGGTTGCCCCAGGCGCTCGCCCAGCCGTTGAGCGATGGCCCGGGCCAGCGAGTCGGTCGACCCGCCGGATGCCGCGGCAACGATGAAACGCACCGGCTTGGACGGCCAATGGCCCTGGGCGAGGGCATTGGCCTGGATGCCGATGGCCACCAGCGCGATGGCAGCTGTCCTGAACAGATTGATCTTCATGGCAGTCACCAGGTTTTCAGGGTAGGCATGACCTCGGCCGCGAACAGCTCCTGGTTGCGGCGCGCCAGCTCGTTCGACAGCGTGCCGAACTGCAGCATGGAGACGAATGTCCCGAACCTGGTTCTTTCCCGGACCTGCTCGATCTGCGCCAGCACCGACTTGGGCGTGCCAACGACGACGGTTCCGATTTCCATCAGCCTTTCGAGCGTCTGGCGTGTCGCCGGACCACCGTAGCCGGCGCGGCCGATCGCCTTCTTCATCGCTTCGACCTTCTTCATCGAGGCGATCGATGTGTAGCCTGGCGGCAGCAACATCTCGGGTGGCAGGGTCAGGAAATCGTTGAACAGCGCCTCCAGGCCCGCCCTGGCCTCTTGCTTGGCGCGCTCCTCGGTCTCTGCCACGTAAACCGGGGCCGCCCATCCCAGCTGGCCCGGCTCCGCTTCGTATCCGAACGCCCTGGCCTGCTCCCGGTAGGCCGTCAGGTTCTTGATCACGGACTCGCGGGCCGAGAAGGTGACCAGGAACGGATAGCGGCGGGCCGGATCGGCGGCCCACTCGATGGTTTCGATGGAGCCTTGCGACGGAACCCAGATCGGAGGATGCGGGGTCTGGTAGACGCGCGGCCACAGGTTCACGTAGTTCAGGTTGTAGTGCTCGCCTTCCCAAGGGAACGGCCCGGGCGTCGTCCAGGCCTTCACGATCAGGTCGTGCGCCTCGTGGAAACGATCGTGGGAGAACGCGGGGTTCGCCCCGGACGCATGGTATTCGGCGCCGATGCCACGGACGAAGCCGGCGATGATCCGGCCACGCGACATGTTGTCGAGCATTGCGAATTCCTCCGCAATGTTGATCGGGTTGTTCACCAGCGGGAGCGCGCGTCCCAGGACGGCGATCTTCATCTTCTTGGTGCGCTGGATCAATGCGCTGGCGATCAGGTTCGGCGCCGGCATCAGGCCATATGCCGTCTGGTGGTGTTCGTTGACGCAAGCGCCGTCGAAGCCGAGATCCTCCGACGCGGCCAGCAGGTCGATGTAGCTCTCGTATTCGTCCGCCCCCTTCACCGGGTCGTAGAAGGTATTGGGCAACACCACCCACGCCGAGCGGTAGTTCTTCGATGCGGGAATGTCGAGCGGCCGGTATGGCATCAACGAGAAGTTCATGACTTTCATGCTGCTGCCCCAATGAATTTTGCGATCTGCGATGCCACTTCGTCGGCCTTCTCGACCGTCGGCAGATGGCCGCATTCGGGAATGACGGTGACCTGGCTGCCCGGAATGCTGGTGGCCCACGCTTCGGCGTAGGCGGCCGGGATGAGCCGGTCTTCGCGCCCCCAGATGATCTGCGTCGGCACCTTGATGCGGTGCAGCCATTTCTCCAGGTCCGGATTGAACAGGCGGGGATGCCAGGCATGCTTGGCAAAGGCGTACTTGTTCTTGACCATCTGCTCCACCTGCTCCTCGGTCCGCTCTGCCGCCAACCTGCGTTCCTGCAGGCCCTGGTCGAAGTAATAGTTCTTCGCGATTTCCTCGTTCGTCCAGATGAAGTTGTCGCCCATGGGGACACCCTTGACGCGTATGCCGGCCGGAGAAATCAAGGTCAGGCTGCGGATCTTCGAGGCGTTGCGTATCGCGATTTCAGCGGCGATCCAACCTCCCAGGGAATGCCCGACGATGTCGAAGCCTCCGGCCGGTGCGACCGTGTCGAAGAAGTCGAGGTAGTACATGGCCAGGTCCGGGATATTCCTGATCCACTTCGGATTATCGGAAGTGCCGAATCCCGGATGGTCCGGAACCCACAGTTCCCCCACCGCCGCCAGCCTGTCGAAGAACGGCAGCCATTCGAGGACGCCACCGCCGCCGTGCAGAAACAGGATGGGATTGCCTTTCCCGCTCTTTCGCAGGTTGATGTGCGTGTCCCTTACCGGGACCCTGTCTGTTGAAAAGCTCATGTTGATTTCCTGTGTTGGAAGACGGAATCGCTGGGTGTCAGCCTCGACAACCCGATCTATGCAGCCGTGGCGGATGACGCGGGCGGCACGAGGTGCGCGGCCCACGCCGGTGTGATGCGGGACGCGAGATGCGTGTTCGCAGAAAGGCTCATGATCCGCAGCCCCTTGCCGGCCATCCAGCGCGTGAGACTCTCGGTGGAGAACAGGCTGATGTGGCCATTGCGCGGCGACGCGTACCACCAGGTCAGTTTGCGCCCCAGGGCGAGCTGGCCGTCCGAGACGAGCGTGCTGAACAGCACCACGCCGTCCGGCCGGCACAGCGCATCCAGGTCTTCGAGCAGCACCTCGACGTCCGGGACATGCTCGAACACTTCGAAAGCCGTGACCAGGTCATACGTTCCCAGCTCACGCGCGTTCGTCCCGACATCCACGAACGGGTCGTAGCTGGCCGAATCCCATCCCCGCGCCCGCAAAGTGGCGCTCAGCAAGCCGGAGCCCCCACCGTAATCGAGGTGGCGCAGCTGCTGCCCGCTGCCGTCGAACGCGTCGTCCACGAAGCGCGCGTTGTTCAACGGCCGATCGCTGACGTAGTCCGGATCCAGCGACCGGTAGTCGTCGTTGTAGATGGAGGCGGCGAACTGCTCGCGGCTCCATGCCTGGATCTCCGGGGCGAAGCAAAAGCCACAGTTCAGGCAAAGGTAGTAGTGCACCAACATGCCGCTCGGGGGCAGGCGCCTGCCCTCCGCCTGCAGGCACGCCTTGTTGAAGTCAACCGTGTCGAGCAAGGGCGCCAAGGATCGGCAGACCTGGCAGGGGGCGTGCGCCGGCGGAGCGACCGGCCGGCCCCCCGGCGCGGCGGCGGGCGCCTTGCGTCCTCTCCGGAAAAGGCGGTCGAGAAACGACTCACCCACGGCGGGGTTCTTCCGCGCGCTGCGCGCTGGCCGGCATAGGGCTGTTCATGGCATGTCTCCGCCGAGGATCGTAGCAGGGGCTCGCGGTGGCGGAAGCTCGCAGCTGTCTGCAAGCGCCTGGGTCCTGCCGTGCTGGGCGGGAAGCCGCCATACCACAACGCAAGCAACCACCGTTCCACAGAGTACGTGGACAAGCTTGTGGATAACCGCTGGTGAGGTGCTCCGGGACGAGGACTGACGTGGCCTGGCGCGTCCTGCCACTTCATTGAGCAGCGACGTCTGCTGAATTTATTTTTTTGCGCACTGGGCGCACGCCCGCCGCGGTAGGCGTTCTTCGTATCGGCACCACGCAGCCGGAGCGCCGTGGGAAATGGGATAGTCCTGCCTTGCTCCCAGTCGGAAGACGAGTAGCCGTTCCTGGCGGCCGCATTCGCCGAGCCAGGACCAGCCGCAGTGGGGCATCGATAACACAGTGCAGGAACCCCGTGAGCAAAGAAATGCCTTGGGTGCAGCTAACGCCCGGCGCCCCCTATTTCATGACCGAAGCGGGCGAGCCCTGGACACCGGTCGGACAGAACGATGCCATCACCTGGCACGAGTTTGCCGGCCTGTTCCGGCGCAAGGACATGGGTGCCGTGGATGCCCACTTGGAAAAGCTTGCGGCGCACGGCGTCACCTGCCTGCGCTTCATGCTGGAATACTGCCAGACCGAAAACCGCTACCTCGAGCGTCCCGCGGGCAAATTCCAGCCGAACATGGTCACGCTTTGGGATGACTTGTTCTCGTTGTGCGAGAAGCATGGCCTGCGCATTTTGCTGACTCCGTACGACACGTTCTGGATGTGGATCCGGTGGAAGCACCACCCGTACAACAAGGCACAAGGCGGGCCTTGCAGCAAGCGCAGCCGATGGCTGCTGTGCCCGGATACCCTGCAGGCCATCAAGGCACGGTTGACGTTTGCGGCCCAACGCTGGGGCGGCAGTGGCGCCCTTTTCGCCTGGGATCTCTGGAACGAAATCCACCCGGCCCACGGCGGCAACAGCACGCATGCCTTCTCTGATTTCGTCAGCGAACTAAGCAGCCATGTGAGGAACACCGAAACCCGCCTGTATGGCAAGACACACCTGCAGACGGTCTCGTTGTTCAGTCCGGTGCTCGAGGAGCACCCGGACGTGGCCGAAGTCATCTTCAGGCATCCGCAGCTCGACTTCGCCACCACGCACTTCTACGACGCCAGGACCATCAACCACCCGAAAGACACGGTGGCGCCAGCCGTTCGTACCGGGGCGCTGGTACGCGAAGCGCTGGAGCATCTGCCGGCCATTCGACCCTTCCTCGATAGCGAGCATGGGCCGATCCATGCGTTCAAGGACTTGCACCTCACCCTGCCGGAACCGTTCGACGACGAATACTTCCGGCACATCCAATGGGCGCACCTGGCCGCTGGTGGCGCTGGCGGCGGCATGCGGTGGCCCAACCGCCGTCCCCACTCGCTGACCGCCGGGATGCGAAAAGCCCAGAAGGACATGGCCGGCTTCCTGGGCTATATCGACTGGGCAAACTTCCGGCGCCGGAACCTCAACGCGGAAGTCAGGGTGTCTTCTCCGGCTTTGGCTGTGTTCGCGTGCGGCGATGCGCAGCAGGCCATCGTCTGGCTCCTGCGGCGGGACCGGTTGAAGGATGGAAGGATGGACCCAGGGGCTGCGCCCATCACGCCAAGCCTCACGCTACCCGGGCTGGAGCAAGGCCGGTATACCGTCTACTTCTGGGATACCGCTACCGGGACATTGGCCGGCCGCAGACAGGTGGAAAACGACGCGAGTGGCGACATGACCCTACAGGTTCTGCCCGTCGGGGCAGACCTGGCGGTGGCGGTGGTCAGGGAAACTTGAACGGTCGGCTGGCTCGGACCAGGCCCGGTTTCCGGGCCGGGCCGGGTGTCGCAGGTGTTGGTCTCGTTACTGCCGGAACTGGAGCAACACCGACCAGGGCCGGCGGCTGAGATGGTCGCGACAAGCTGGTCGCAGGTGTGGACAGTCGCCGCGCGATGTCCCACCGCTGAAGTACGCCCGGCTCAGCACCTTGTTGGCGTTCAGGGTCATCCGCGTCAGGGTCACGGAATGGACCACGTTTCCGCCAACGGTCTCCAGCTTCGCGTCCCCGCCATCATCCGAGCGTACGACGAGGTCGCAATGCATGGGGAAGCCCTGGCCCGGCCGGCGCCCGGCCATCGCCGCTGCAAGCGCGTCGAAGCCGGCCGTGCCGACGTGCTTGCACGGGTTGCGCAGAGCAGGTCGCCGGCACGCGGGTGAGTGGTGGCGACGTCGCAGGCACGAAAGGCATGGGTCGCTTGCCGCCCCGCGGCTTCCGTGTTGGACGCGGCGAACGCCGCTTGCACGTAGTCGGCGTGGCTGTCCGAGAACTCGAACTCGGCGCGCGAGAAGCCGGCCGTCTTCATCAGGTAACTGACGAAAGCGGCCGCGCTCGCAACTGCGCCGTCCGGCCGCAGGGCAAGCAAGCAGAGCAGCGCGGCAGCCACTGGATTCAGCAGGCGGGATGACATCCGGGAATTGTGCGCAGATGCGGACGGATCAGGCTGCGCGCAACGCATGGACGAGCTTCGAGCCAGACCACTTGGATGGCTCGAAACCTTTACGTCCAATTCACCTGCAAACTGGCCGCCCGGACTATGCTGATGGCGACTCCTGCAGCAAGGACGCCAGATGAAACGAATGTGCCAGGCCTTCGTCGCGATCGCCGCCTTCGGAGCGGCGGGCATCGCTTCCGCCCATGGTCACGGGCGACTTGCGATCCGGTTCGGATTTCCGGTCGCG
>JAQGMY010000048.1 GCA_028292105.1 Ramlibacter sp. | reverse complement strand
TGCTGCAGGCGCGCTACGAGAACGCGCGTTTCCAGTCGATCCGCACGGCCTGCCAGCTGATCCTGCGCGACGAGGCGCGGCACATCCAGTTCGGCCGCATCATCATGCGGCGCTTCTTCACGCACCTGCCGGCCGACGAAAAGCGGCTGCTGGGCGAGAAGGTCGCCAAGAAGCTGCGCGGCAGCCTGCTCAACGGCGTCTATGCGGTGGTCAACCTGCCGCCAGACGAGCGCCGCCGCGCCGGCCGCAACCGCGCGCTGGCTGCCGAATACGGCCTGGGCGCGACGCATCCGGACCAGGAGATGGACATCATCCGCCGCGCCCTGGCGCAGATCCGCGAAGACGTGGCACCCTATGGCGTCGAGATTCCGTCGGTCCCCGAGGTCGACCAGGCACGAGCCATGCATTGAGGCACAGGAGCAGTTCATGAGCTTCAGGCGACATTTCTTCACGACCCTGCTGGTGGCCGCCGCATTGGCGGCCCCCGGCGTGCAGGCCCAGGGCTGGCCCGCCAAGCCGGTGAGCCTGGTGGTGCCGTATCCGCCGGGCGGCTCGGCCGACATCCTGGCCCGCGCCGTCGGGCAGAAGCTCGGCGAACGGCTCGGGCAGGTCGTGGTCGTCGAGAACAAGGCGGGCGCCGGAACGGCCATAGGGGCGAAGGCGGTGGCAGGCTCCGCGGCGGACGGCTACACGCTCCTGCTCGGTACGGTCAGCTCGCAGGCGATCAATCCGGCCATGACCAAGGTCGGCTACGACGCGCTGAAGGACTTCGTCGCCGTGTCGCCGGTCGCTGCCATCCCCTTCGTGCTGGTGGCGCACCCGGGTGTCGCCGCGAACAACATCCGCGACGTGATCGCGATGGCCAAGGCAAGCCCCGGAAAGGTCGCCTATGCCTCCGCCGGGCCCGGTACGTCGAACCACCTGGCCGGCGAGTTGCTGGCCAGTTCGGCCAAGGTGAACCTGCTGCACGTGCCCTACAAGGGCAGCGCGCCCGCGTTGAATGACGTGCTGGCCGGACATGTGCCGCTGATGTTCGACTTGCTGGCTACCTCGCTGCCCATGCTGCAGGCCGGCAAGTTGAAAGCCTTGGCGGTGACCTCGCGCGAGCGCAGTCCCCTGCTGCCCAACGTTCCGACGGCGCGCGAGAGCGGCTTGCCCGACTACGAGGTGACCGCGTGGTTCGGCGTGTTCGCGCCGGCGGGAACACCGCCGCCCGTGGTGGCCAAGCTCCATGCGGAGATCACCGCCGTGCTGCAGGCGCCCGACATGCAAAGGCGCCTGCACGAACTTGGTGCCTCGGTCGAAACGGGCAGCACCGACGAGTACGGCCGCTACGTGCACGACGAAGCGGACAAGTGGGCGGCCGTGGTGCGCAAGGCGGGGCTGGCCCCATGAGCGCGGACCCAGCCAAGCCCGGCCTGGTCCGGCTCAATCCCGACACCGTCGCGCCGCCCGGCATGTACAGCCAGGGTGTCGTCGCACCGGCAGCCGGCCGCTGGCTCCATATCTCGGGCCAGGTGGGGGTCCGGCGCGACGGCAGCATTCCCGAGGACTTCAAGGGCCAGGCGCAGTGCGCCTGGACCAACCTGGTCGCCGTCCTCGAGGCGGCCGGCATGACGGTGGCCGATCTCGTCAAGGTCAACTCCTACCTGACCGACCGCTCGCAACACCCGCAGTTCTCGCCGATCCGCGCGAAGTTCCTGGGCGACGCGCGGCCGGCATCGACGCTCGTCATCGTGGCGGCGCTGGCGCGACCGGAATACCTGGTGGAGATCGAGGCGGTGGCTTGCCGGGCTTGACGGACGACCCGCACGGCATCCGGGCCGCGCTGCGCGAACTGAACCCCGGCTACCGCGCCGACATCGCCCTGGGCAGCCAACGCGTCAAGGACCTGTATGCGCCGGTGTTGCTGGCGCAGCCGCGCGACGGCATCGTCATCCGCCGCGACCTGCCGTACGGCGACGATCCGCGCCAGGTGCTGGACGTGTTCACGCCGGCCGGCGCCAGCCGGGCCGACGTGGTGGTGTTCGTGCACGGCGGTGCCTTCGTGCGCGGCGCGCGCAACACGGGGCAGGGCATCTACGACAACGTGCTGCTCTGGTTCGCCCGGCAGGGTTTCGTGGGCGTCAACATCGAGTACCGGCTGGCGCCCGAGGCGTCGTACCCGCGCGGGGCGCTGGATGTCGCCGCCGCACTGGAATGGGTGCATGGCAGCATCGCGGACCACGGCGGCAATGCCGATCGCGTGCTGCTGATGGGCCACTCCGCGGGGGGCACCCATGCCGCCGGCTACGCCGTCGACCCCGTCTTCGACGACCTGCCGTGCAGGGTGCGCGCGCTCGTGCTGGCGTCGGCCCGGCTGCGCGCCGATGTTTCGCCGCTCAATCCGAATGCCGCCGCGGTACGCGCTTATTTCGGCGATGACGCCAAGGCCTACGACCGCCGTTCACCAGCCACGCATGCGCCTTACTGCAAGGTGCCCGTGATGATCGCGGTGGCCGAATTCGACAACCCGTTGCTCGACGTGTACGGGCTGGAGTTCGCTTGTCGCTTCGCCGCCGAGCACGGCCGCGCGCCGCGCTTCGTCCAGTGCATGGGGCACAACCACATGTCGCTGATGGCGCACTTCGATTCCGGTGAAGAGACCCTGGGCCGGGAGATCCTGGACTTCTGGTCCAGCCTGTGAGCCACGGCGAGGGGCGGGCGACTGGTGGACAATAGTCTCCGACCACTCCGACTGACCCTCCATCGTGTCTTCCGCACCTCCTTCCCGGCCTGCCCTGCGGTCCCTCGACGATGCCCTGACTGCGCTGCTGGCCCAGGCGCAGCCGCTGCAGGGCGTGGACACGGTCTCCACCTTCGAGGCGGACGGCCGCGTGCTGGCGCAGGACCTGGTGTCCTCGCTGCAGGTGCCGCCGCAGGACAACAGCTCCATGGACGGCTATGCCGTGCGCAGCGCCGAGATCGCCGACGAGGGCGTGCCGCTGCCGGTGAGCCAGCGCATCCCCGCCGGGACCGCGCCGCAGCCGCTGCAACCCGGCACCGCCGCCCGCATCTTCACCGGCGCGCCGGTGCCGCCCGGCGCCGACGCCATCGTCATGCAGGAAGACACCGAGGTGCTGGACGATCAGCGGGTGCGCATCCTGCGTGTTCCGGCGGCCGGGCAGTGGATCCGCGCCAGCGGCGAAGACATCACGCGCGGCAGCACGGTGCTGGCGCGCGGTGAACGCATGGGACCGGCGGCGCAAGGCCTGGCCGCCAGCATCGGCCGGGACCGCCTGCAGGTGGCGCGCCGGCCCCGCGTCGCCCTGTTTTCCACTGGCGATGAACTGGTCATGCCGGGCCAGGTGGCCCCTGAGGCGATGCAGCCGGGCGCCATCTACAACTCGAACCGCTTTTTCCTGCGCAGCCTGCTGCAGCGCCTCGGTTGCGAGGTGCAGGACCTCGGGGTGGTGCCGGACACCCGCGCAGCCACCGTGCAGGCCTTGCGCGAATGCGCCGGGGGCAACGACCTGATCCTCACCAGCGGCGGCGTGTCGGTCGGCGAGGAGGACCACATCAAGCCGGCGGTGCAGGAGCTCGGCTCGCTGGACTTCTGGCAGATCGCGATGAAGCCGGGCAAGCCGTTTGCGTATGGGCGCATCCCTTCACCGGGCTCGGCACAGCTGCAAGGCGCACATTTCATCGGGCTGCCCGGCAACCCGGTCTCCAGTTTCATCACCTTCGTGCTGCTGGTGCGGCCCTTCCTGCTCAAGCTGCAGGGCGCCACCCGACTCGAGGTGCCGGCGGTGAGCATGCCCGCGCATTTCGACTGGCCGCGGGCCGACAGGCGCCGCGAATTCCTGCGGGTGCGCCGCGACGTGCACGGCGGGCTCGAACTGTTCGCCAACCAGAGCTCCGGCGTGCTCACTTCCACGGTCTGGGCCGACGGCCTGGTCGACAACCCTGGTGGGCGCACCATCGCGCGCGGCGACCTCGTGCGCTTCCTGCCCTTGTCGGAGCTGCTGGCATGAAGATCACCATCCGCTACTTCGCCTCGGTGCGCGAGGCGATCGGCCACTCCAGCGAAACCGTCCAGACAGCGAGCGAAACGCTGGCGGCGCTGCGTGACGAACTCATCGCCCGCGGCGAGCCGTACGCGTCGGCGCTGGCGCGTGGCAAGTCGGTGCGAATGGCGCTCGACCAGGAAATGCAGGACGAGTCCGCGGCCTTGCGCGATGGCGGCGAGGCCGCGTTCTTTCCGCCGGTCACGGGGGGCTGAGACCATGGCGGCCCGGGTCTCCATCCAGCACGAGGACTTCGACGTCGGTGCGGAGATTGCCGCGCTCCGGAGTGCCGATGGGGGCGTCGGGGCGGTCTGCAGCTTCCTGGGCACGGTTCGGGACCGCAACGACGGCAGCGACGTCAGCGCCATGGAACTGGAGCACTACCCCGGCATGACGGAAAAGGCCATCGAGGCCATGATCGACGATGCCTTCCGGCGTTTCGACATCCGCGGGGTGCGCGTGATCCACCGCGTGGGGCCGCTGAAGGTGCAGGACCAGATCGTGCTGGTGGTGGTGACGTCGGCCCACCGGGGCCAGAGCTACCAGGCCTGCGAGTTCCTGATGGACTACCTGAAGACGCAGGCCCCCTTCTGGAAGAAGGAAAGCACGCCGCAAGGCGAGCGCTGGGTCGATGCGCGCGTCACCGACGACGCGGCGCTCAAGCGCTGGGGCATCGAGAGTCGGAACGGGTAGGAAGAAGCGGGCAACCGGACGCAGGTTGCTCGTCCTGGCTTACTTCGCCACGAACCCGCTCGCCTTGATGATGCGGTCCCAGCTCTGGGTGTAGCCGCGCACGCGGTTGGCGAAGGCGGCTTGCGGCTGGTAGGCCACGGTGAGTCCCATCGCCGCCAGGTGCTCGCGCACGTCCGGCATGGCGATCACGCGGGCGAGCGCCTGGTTGAAGCGGTCCAGCACCGGCTGCGGGGTGCCGGCCGGTGCGAACAGCCCGTAGTACGGCAGGTCCTCGAGGCCGGCGATGCCCAGTTCGGCGAAGGTGGGCACGTCCGGCAGCACCGCCTGGCGCCTGTCCCCGATGACCGCCACCACGCGCAGCTTGCCGGCCTTGTGGTTCTCGATGAAGTCGGGGACGGAGGCCACGCCCGCCTTGATCTGGTTGCCCAGCATGTCCGCCATCATCGGGGCGCTGCCCCGGTAGGGGGCGGCCTGCACATCCAGCTTGTACTTGCTGGCGATCATGCCGACCAGGAACTCGGGAATGGACGCCGGCGCCGGCACGCCGATGGTGTCCTTGCCGCCTTGCGACTGGACGAAAGCGACGTACTCGGCCAGCGAGCGCGCGGGCGTCCCGGGCGACACCGCCAGCGCATTGGCGAAGGTGGCGAAGCCGGCGACCGGCACGAAGTCGACGGCCGGATCGAAGCCGGGGTTCTTCGTCACCAGCGGCAGGATGGAGATCGAGTGATCGTGGCTCAGGAAAAAGGTGTGGCCGTCGGCCGGGGCGGCCTTCAAGGCCTGTGCGGCGATCTGGCCGCCGGCGCCGGCCCGGTTGTCCACCACCACCGGCACTCCGAGCTGGTCCTTCAGCTTCTCGGCGAGGGTGCGGGCGATGGCGTCGGTGCCGCCGCCGGGCGGGAAGCCCACCAGCAGCCTGATCGGCGCGTTCGGTTGCGCCTGCAGGGCGCCGCAGGCGAGGGCGAACAGGCCGGCCAGCAGGCCGCGGCGCAGGAGGGAGGTGGGTGTCGGTGGAGCCATGCCCCAAAGCATAGCGGCGGCTGGCTTACGCGACCTGACGAGGGGCTGGCGCGGGCAGGGGCCGCACGAAGGCAGCGCGGGCTTCGTCTTCCAGCTCCCCGGTCAGCAGCTGGAGCAAGCCGAGCAGCTGCTCCTGCTGATCCTTGTCCAGCGGGGCCATCAATCGCCGATAGGCCTTCTCGGCCGGTTTCTGGGCCTGCTGCAGCAGCAGGCTGCCTTCGGTGGTCAGCGCCACCGACACATTGCGCCGGTTGTCCTCTGCCGGCGTCCGGCGCACCAGCCCGCGCGCCTGCAAGCCGCGCAGCACGCGCAACACGGTCACCTTGTCGAACCCGAGTGCCCGCGACAGGCTGGACTGGCCGAGCCCGGGGTGGGCCTGCAGCACCGTCAGCACGCCGAACTGGGCCGGCGTCAGGCCGACGTCCTTGCAGGCGTCTTCGAACACGGCGGCCGAGATCTGGTGCGCGCGCCGCAGCAGGAACCCCGGCCGCGCGTAGAGGCGGGACAATGTCGCGGGAGGCTTGGCGTTGGCGGGCACTTGGGCGGCGGGAGCTGGATTGACGGCATTGTGCCTGCCCGGAGCCGCCGCGATAATCGTTAGCATGCCAACTCATATTCCCCAAGCAGCCCCGGCCCCGACCCGGATCGCGATCGTCGGCGGCGGCATCGGCGGGCTTGCGCTCGCGCTCGGACTGCAGCAGCGCGGCCTGCACTGCGATGTGTACGAAGGCGTGAAGGAGCTGCGCGAGATCGGCGTCGGCATCACGCTGCTGCCGCATGCCATGAAGCAGCTCGCGGCCCTGGGCCTGCAGACGCAGCTGGAGCCGCAAGGCATAGAAAACCTCGAGAGCGTGTTCTTCAACCGCTGGGGCCAGTACATCTACCGTGAGCCGCGCGGCCGCCACGCCGGCTATGCGCTGCCGGAGATCGGCATGCACCGCGGCCGCCTGCACACCGTGATGTACCAGGCGGCGCTGCAGCGGCTGGGCGCCGGGCACATCCACCTGGACCACCGCTGCGTCCGCGTCGAGCAGGACGCGCAGCAGGCCACGCTGCATTTCCAGGACAGCGAGGGCAAGCCGCGGCCGCCGGTGCACGCCGACGTCGTGATCGCCTGCGACGGGGTGAATTCGGCCGTGCGGCGCCAGTTCTATCCCGACGAAAAGCCGGCCTTCGGCGGGATCAACACCTGGCGCGGCGTGACGGTGTACAAGCCCATCCTCACCGGCAAGAGCTACATCCGCATCGGCACGGTGGAGACCGGCAAGATGGTGATCTACCCGATCATCGACAACGTGGATGGCCAGGGCAACCAGTTGATCAACTGGACCACCGAAATCCGCCAGCCGCAGCGCGGCATGAACGACTGGAACCAGCCCGGCCGGCTGGAGGACTTCCTGCCCTATTACCAGGACTGGAAGTTCGACTGGCTGGACGTGCCGGACCTGGTCTCGCGCTCCAGCGTGCTGTTCGAGTACCCGATGGTCGACAAGGACCCGGTGAGCCGCTGGACCTTCGATCGGGTTACCTTCCTGGGCGATGCCGCGCACCCCATGTACCCGCGCGGCTCCAACGGCAGTGCGCAGGCCCTGATCGACGCCGCCACGCTGTCCGATGAACTTGCCAAGGGTGGCGACCCGCAGCAAGCGCTGGCGCGCTACGAGGCGCTGCGGCTGGAGCCGACGGCCCGCGTGGTGGAGACCAACCGCACCGTCCCGCCGGACTTCATCATCATGAAGGCCGACGAGCTGAGCGGCGGCCAGCCTTTTCCGGGGACGATCGATGACCTGGTCAGCGAGGACGAGCTGCGCCGCATCTCCGATGCGTACAAGGACGTGGCGGGGTTTTCGCTGCAGGCGCTGAAGTAGGGGCAGTGGTGCGCAAGCAAGCTTGCACACCCTACCGGGAGCCGCGATCGTAGGGTGTGCAAGCTGCTTGCGCACCGCGCCCATCGTCAGTTCAAGTAGCGCGGCCGGCTGCCATCGCCTTCATCCGCCGCCGGCTCCGTTGCCGCCACCGGCACGAAAGGCTCGCGCCACTGCGACTGCAGCAGGGCCTGGTCGAGCAGGTGCATCAGCCCCTGCATCAGCTTGGGCTGCATTTCCATCTGGAAACTGCGCGGCTTGGTGTCGCCGCTGGGCGGCCTTTCGTTGAAATTCAGCCGCAGCGGCCCGTTCGCGAGCGGTGTCGCGTCGACGTCGGTGACCAGCAGCGGCTCTTCGCCGGTCGGCGCGCGCTGCTGCGCTTCCTTGTACGGCGTGTCGAAGTCGGCATGCTGCAGGAACTCCTCCTTGCGGAAGTCCGCCAGCATCTTCTTGAGTTCCGGGTTGGCTCCCGCCAGCGAGGCGCCGGCCGATTCCAGCTTGAGCAGGTGTTCCGTCAGGAGCTTGGAAAGCAGCGGCCAAAGCCCCACCATCAGGCGGCGGGTGAGCCACATCCGCATCTCTTCACCTTCGGTGGTGTTGATGCGCATCAAGATGCGGTCCTGCTCGGGCAGGTAAGTTACCGACATCTGGTGGATCTGCATTGGCGCGATTCTAGTCACCCGTGGCCCGTCCCAGAGGCCTGCAACCAGCCCTTGAAAACCCGCGGTCCACGCGCATGTGGGGTGTAACGGAGCATTACAGACATGCGACTCGACAAACTCACCACCAAATTCCAGGAGGCCCTGGGCGACGCCCAGAGCCTGGCACTCGCCAACGACCACGCCTACATCGAACCGGCCCACCTGCTGGTGGCCATGCTGCGCCAGGAGGACGGCCCGCGGGCGCTGCTCCAGCGCGCCGGCGTGAACGTGCCCGGCCTGCTGGCGGCCGCCGAAGCCGCCATGCACAAGTTCCCGCAGGTCCAGGGGCAGGAGCAGATCGGCGTCGGCCGTGACCTCGGCGCCCTGCTGCAGGCCTCCGAGAAGGAGGCGCTCAAGCGCAACGACCAGTTCATCGCCAGCGAGAATTTCCTGCTGGCACTGGCTGAAACCAAACAGGACATCGGCCGCGTAGCGCGCGAAAACGGGCTTTCGCGCAAATCGCTGGAAGCCGCCGTCGAGGCGGTACGAGGAGGACAGAACGTGAATTCAGCGGAATCCGAAGGCCAGCGTGAATCGCTGAAGAAGTACTGCCTCGACCTGACCGAGCGCGCCCGCATGGGCAAGCTCGACCCGGTGATCGGCCGCGACGAAGAGATCCGCCGCGCCATCCAGGTGCTGCAACGCCGGACCAAGAACAACCCGGTGCTGATCGGTGAACCGGGCGTGGGCAAGACCGCGATCGTCGAAGGCCTGGCCCAGCGCATCGTCGCGGGCGAGGTGCCGGAGTCGCTCAAGGGCAAGCGCGTCCTCTCGCTCGACATGGCGGCGCTGCTGGCGGGCGCCAAGTACCGCGGCGAATTCGAAGAGCGCCTGAAGTCGGTGCTCAACGAACTGGCCAAGGACGAGGGGCAGACCATCGTCTTCATCGACGAATTGCACACGATGGTGGGCGCGGGCAAGGCCGAAGGGGCGATGGACGCCGGCAACATGCTCAAGCCGGCGCTGGCGCGGGGCGAACTGCATTGCGTGGGCGCCACCACGCTGGACGAATACCGCAAGTACATCGAGAAGGACGCCGCGCTGGAGCGCCGCTTCCAGAAGATCATGGTGGACGAGCCCACCGTGGAGGCGACCATCGCCATCCTGCGCGGGCTGCAGGAGAAGTACGAAGTGCACCATGGCGTGGAGATCACCGACACGGCCATCGTCGCCGCGGCCGAGCTCTCCCACCGCTACATCACCGACCGCTTCCTGCCGGACAAGGCGATCGACCTGATCGACGAAGCGGCCTCGAAGGTGAGGATAGAGATCGACTCCAAGCCGGAAGCGATCGACCGTCTCGACCGCCGCATGATCCAGTTGCAGATCGAGCGCGAGGCCGTGCGCAAGGAAAAGGACGAGGCGTCGCGCAAGCGCTTCCAGCTGATCGAGGAAGACATCGCCCGCCTGCAAAAGGAAAGCTCGGACCTCGAAGAGATCTGGAAGGCCGAGAAGGCGCAGGCGCAGGGCAGCGCCAGCGTGAAGGAAGAAATCGACAAGCTGCGCCGCGAGATCGAGGAGTTCACCCGCAAGGGCGACTTCAACAAGGTCGCGGAGCTGCAATACGGGAAGTTGCCGGCGCTGGAAAAGCAGCTCAAGGAAGCGCAGGCGGCCGAGACGGCGAAGGGCAAGAGCGGGCGGCCGCAGCTGCTGCGCACGCAGGTGGGCGCCGACGAGATCGCCGAAGTGGTGGCGCGCGCCACCGGCATCCCGGTGTCCAAGCTGATGCAGGGCGAGCGCGAAAAGCTGCTGCTGATGGAAGGTCGCCTGCACGAACGCGTGATCGGCCAGGACGAGGCGATCAGCGCCGTCTCCAACGCGATCCGGCGCTCGCGCTCCGGCCTCTCGGACCCGAACCGGCCCACCGGCTCGTTCCTGTTCCTCGGCCCGACCGGCGTTGGCAAGACGGAGCTGTGCAAGGCCCTGGCGAGCTTCCTGTTCGACACCGAGGAACACCTGATCCGTGTCGACATGAGCGAGTTCATGGAGAAGCATTCCGTGGCGCGGCTGATCGGCGCTCCGCCCGGCTACGTCGGTTACGAGGAAGGCGGCTACCTGACGGAAGCGGTGCGCCGCAAGCCGTACAGCGTGATCCTGCTCGACGAAGTCGAAAAGGCGCACCCGGACGTGTTCAACGTGCTGCTGCAGGTGCTGGACGATGGTCGCCTGACCGACGGCCAGGGCCGTACCGTGGACTTCAAGAACACGGTCATCGTGATGACGAGCAACATCGGCTCGCACATGATCCAGGCCATGGTGGGCAAGCCCTACGAAGACGTGAAGGAAGCGGTGTGGGGCGAGCTCAAGAATCACTTCCGTCCTGAATTCCTCAACCGCATCGACGAGACCGTGGTGTTCCACGCCCTCGACGCCAGGGACATCGCCAAGATCGCGAAGATCCAGCTCCATGTGCTGGAGCAGCGGCTGGCGAAGATGGACCTCAAGCTGCAGGTGTCCCCTGCGGCGCTGGAGGAACTGGCGAAGGTGGGCTTCGACCCGGTGTTCGGCGCGCGTCCATTGAAGCGCGCGATCCAGCAACGGATCGAGAATCCGCTGTCGCGGCTGATCCTGGAGGGCCGCTTCCCGCCGAAAAGCACGATCCCGGTGGAAGTCGACCCGGTGCGGGAGCCGGGAGTGTTCCATTTTGGTGCCTCGGAGGCGGGCCCGCGAGAGCTGGAGGCTGCGTGAGCAAGCCTCCAGGAGCGGCTCTTCGAGAATGCAAAGAACTCCTACTGCTGTGTAGGCCTTCGACTACAGCTCAAGCCATCAGCATGGTTTCCTAATGAGCCTGTCGGGCGGGGCTCCGCCCGGGGAGGCAACATTCCGTGAAGCTGCAGCGCTTCGCCGAACGCGAGACGAATGGGGGGGCTCTCACGGGCCCCTTCACGCTGCGCGCTGTCCGGGTCGGCATCGCCGACGACCATCCCATCACGCGCAGCGCCCTGCGTTCTTACCTGGACGAGCAGGACGGCATGCGGGTCGTGGCGGAGGCGGCCTCAGGCCGCGAGGCCATCGACCTGGTGCGCACGCACGATCTGGACGTACTGCTGCTGGACCTGGACATGCCGGGGCAAAGCGGCATCGATGCGCTGACCATGATCAAGGCCAAGGCAGAGCACGTCGCGGTGCTGGTGCTCTCCGGTTATCCGGAGCACCAGTACGCCGTGCCCCTGATCCGCAGCGGCGCCAGCGGATACCTCAACAAGGCCTGCGATCCGTCGGAGATCACCGCCGCCATCCGCCGGGTGGCACAGGGTGGACGCTACATCACGGCGGCGGTCGCCGAGCTGCTGGCCACGCAGGTGATGACGCCTTCGCCGGGCGGCTTGCACGAACAGTTGTCGGCGCGTGAACTCCAGGTGTTCCTGAAGCTTGCGCAGGGCTGCACGGCCGGGCAGGTGGCCGCGGAGCTGTCGCTCAGCGCCAAGACCGTCAGCACCTACCGCGCCCGGCTGATGCGCAAGCTGGATGCACGCTCCAATAGCGACCTTACGTACTACGCACTCAAGCATCGCCTGCTGGATTGACGGCGGCGATCGGTGCCGGCTCGCCCCACGGTCGCGCCGCGTGCCGCATACTGCGCTTCCTTTTCGGTGGAGCGTCCATGCAATACATCCAGCACCTCGGCCCCGTGGCCGCCCTGATCGCCGGCGTCCTGATCCTGATCATGCCCAAGCTGCTGAACTACATCATCGCGCTGTACCTGATCATCACCGGGCTGGCCGGGCTGTTGGGCCGCTAGGAGGCTCCTGGGCTCGGCTGTTCCATGTGCTGCTGGTACAGCTTCTGCATGCCGCCCAGCCAGCGGTCATAGTCCTGCGCCTTCGCCAGGAAGTACTGCGCGACTTCCGGGTGCGGCAGCGCGAGGAAGCGCTCGTCGCGCATCGTCTGCACGACGACGTCGGCAACCTGCTCCGGCGTCAGCACGCCGTTGATCCCGGCCGACCCGGTGCCGTCGCGGGTCATGTCCGTCTGCACCGATTGCGGACACAGGCAGGACACGCGCACGCCCTTGCGGCCGTAGGCGATGCGCAGCCACTCGGCGATGGCCACGGCAGCGTGCTTGGTCACGCCATAGGCGGGCGTCTCCACGATGTTCAACAGGCCGGCCGCGGAGGCCGTCACGAGGAAGTAACCCTCGCCGCGTTCCACCATCTCGGGTACGACGGCGCGCGCGGCCCAGACATGCGCCATCCCGTGCACTTGCCACATCTTGTCCCAGAGGGCGTCTTCCAGCTCGATGCCGCCCATGCGCCCCAGGATGCCGGCGTTGGAGAAGTAGACGTCCACGCGCCCGAAGCGCTCGCGGGTCTGCCGCACGAGCGACTGGATGTCCGGCTCCTTGCTGACATCGCACTGCAATGCCACGGCCCGCTCGCCGATGTCACTGGCCACGCCCTGCGCGCGTTCGAGGTTCAGGTCTGCCACCACCACCGCGCGCGCGCCTTCCTGCGCGAAGCGCCGCGCCACGCCGGCGCCGATGCCGCTCGCACCGCCCGTCACCACCGCCACCTTGTCTCTGATTTCCATGCGACCTCCGATGTGCCGCCGAGTATCCGCGCTGCCCGCCCGGGTGCAAGCCACGCGCGCGACATTCGGCACTGAGCCATGGCACCAGAGGCCCGCCCTTGCAGGCGGGGCACCTGCACGTGACGGTACCGCCTCCGACAGGGGCGCGAAGCGGGCGTCCTACGCGACCGTAGCCGGGAGGTATCCATCATCCGTTCCAGCAACCAACACGGAGAGACGGCATGACCGCCATTGCGCAGCAAGACTTCTGGCAAGAACAACAAGACGACCCGGAGATCCGCATCGACGGCCTGGTCGATCCCCGCGTCGAGGACGCCTATTGGCAGAACGCCTACTGGGCCGAATCCTATTACCGCGACGAGTGCACCTTCGACGATTACGCGCCCGCGTATTGCGTCGGCTACTGCGGCTACGCCCAGTACGGTGGCAAGTTCGACGACGCCGAGAAGTCGCTGTGCGCCAACTGGTTCCGCATCAAGGGCGATTCGCGCCTGACCCCGGATGAGGCGCTGGAGGCGATCCGCGCCGCCTGGGACCACGCGGCGCGGGGCGAACGCACCGAATCCGAAGAGGAGGATCTCGTGGATGCCGGCTTCATCGCGGCGCATGGCCGCGCCACCAACCAGCCGGCCTACGCGCTCGCCTGAGTCCCAACGGCTGTTGCGCCCTGGCGCGGCACGGCCATCGGCCCCTGTCCTACAGGCTCGATGGCCGGGTCGCTGCAACATGGTCGCATGACGCAGCCATTCCAGATCGAAGACCTCTACCTGCACCACAAGGTGTCGCAGCTCGAGGCCGCCCCCGACGGCCAGTCGGTGGCGTGCGCCGTCCGCTCGGTGGACCGGGACTCGGACGATTACATCTCGTGCATCTGGGCCCTGTCCCTGGATGGCACCACGCGGACACAGCTGACGCGCGGGCCGGGCACGGACAACACGCCGCGCTGGTCCCCGGACGGCACCCGCCTGGCGTTTCTTTCCAACCGTGACGGCAGCTTCCGCGTGCACGTGCTGCCGCGGGGCGGCGGCGAAGCGGCGCCGCTGGGAAAACTCCCTGGCGCGGTATCGGAGATCCGCTGGATGCCGGACGCAAAGGCCCTGGTCGCCTCCGCATCCGTCACGGTGGACCCGGACTGGCGCGGCGAGCGGCCGAACGGGCGCGAGGTCCCCAAGCGCAAGGTGCAGCCGCAGGTCGCGTGGAAACTGCCGTACAAGGCCGACGGCATGGGCTACATGCTCACCCGAGAGATCCACCTGTTCCGGCTGGACGCCGAAAGCGGCGAGCACGCGCAGATCACCGACGGGCCGTTCGACGTCATGGCGTTCGACCTCTCGCCCGACGGCAAGCAGATCGCTCACGTGCGCACGCGCACTGGCCGTTTCGCCCACCTGACCGACTTGTGGGTCTGCGACGTCGACGGCGCCAACACGCGCCAGCTCACCCAGGATTTCGCCACCGTGATGAGTCCGGTGTGGTCGCCCGACGGACGCCAGCTCGCCTTCAGCGCCACCCGCAAGGAAGGCGACGCCCAGACCGGCCTGTTCGTGATGGACTTCGGCAGCGGCCGGGTTCAGCAACTCGGCGACGAAGACGCATTGCAGGTTTCGGATCCGCTCTCGGTGAGTTGGGAGGCCGAGGACAGGCTGGTGCTCGTGCGGCAATACCGCGGCAAGCACGAGGTGGTGCGGGTCCCGGTTGCCGGCGGCCAGTTGGAAGTGCGGGTGCACGGCCAACGTCAGATCGGCGCGTTCTCGGCCGCGGCCGGCTGCTACTTCTACTCCATCGATCACCCGTCGCAGCCGAGTGAAGTGCATGCCTGTCCGGCCGGCGGCGCGGGCGAGCGCGTGCTGAGCGACTTCAATCCATGGTGGAAGGACCGCACGCCCCTGCTCGTGGAAACCTGGGAGTTCAAGGTGCCCGACGGCCGCGGCGGCACCGAGAAAATCGAAGGCTGGCTGCTGCGGGCGGAGGGCCAGAGCGGACCGCTGCCGCTGCTGAACGATGTCCACGGCGGGCCTGCCGCCTATGCCTTGCTGGACTTCGACACCAACGTCTACTGGCAGGTGCTGTGCTCGCGCGGCTGGGCGGTGCTGGCACTGAATGCGGTGGGCTCGGCGAGCTATGGGCGCGAGTTCTGCGACCGGCTGGCGGGTCACTGGGGCGAGTACGACCTGCCGCAGCACCTGGCCGCGGTGCAGCAACTGCGCGACGAGGGCGTGTGTGACGAGCGGCTGGCGATCGCCGGCAAGTCGTACGGCGGCTATCTCAGTGGCTGGGCCATCGGGCACTCAGCTGAATTCCGGGCCGCCGTGGTGATGGCGCCGGTGGGCAACATCGAGACGCACTACGGCACATCCGATGGCGGCTATTACGCGGACCCGCTGTACATGGGCACGGATCCCAAGTTCGACCGGGAACTGGCCAAGCAGCTCTCTCCCATGCGCTACGTGGAAAAGGCGACCACGCCGACGTTGTTCATGCAGGGCGCCAGCGACGAGCGCTGCCCCAAGTGTCAGTCGGAGGAGCTGTTCGTCAGCCTCATGCGGGCCGGCGAAACCCCGGCCGAACTGGTGCTGTACCCCGACGAGGACCACCATTTCCTGGGGGAGGGGGCGCCATCGGTGCGTGAGGATGCCGGGCGCCGCATCATCGACTGGATCACCCGGCACGTGAATCGGGCCGCGCCGCCCCTGCATGGCGACGACACTGGCGAGCAGGAGAGCTCGGCCCTGCAGCAGTCCGGCGGCTGACCTCAGCCTGGCGCCAGCCACTGTTCCAGCCGGTCGACGAAAGGAACCTGGCCGGCGATCAGCTTGTCCCGGGCCTGCGGCAGTTCGAACCAGGCGAGCCGGTCGATCTCCGGAAAGGCCTGCCGCCGGCCCGAGCGCGGCGGCCATTCCATCTCGAAGGTATTGCTCTTCAACCCGGCGGGATCCGCATCGCCCTCGAAGGCCCAGGCGGTGATCCGCTTGCCGCTCTTTTGCCGCAGTTCACCCAGCAGGTGGAAGGGCGGCGTGCTGGCAAAGCCGGTTTCTTCTTCGAACTCGCGCCGTGCGGCGTCGAGCGGGTCCTCGGCGGGCGCGATTTCTCCTTTGGGCAAGGTCCAGGATGCCTGGTCGCGCCGGGACCAGAACGGTCCGCCGGGATGCGCCAGCAGCACCTCCACCGGGCCGCCCTGGCGGCGGCGGTACATCAGCAGTCCGGCACTCAGGATCGGCACGTGGCGGCGGTCCGCAGTGTCCGCTACTGCCGGGGATCGGTGGTGGGTGCAGGCACCGGAGTGTCCGGCGCCTCCCCCATGTTGCGCTTCTTGATCAGCGCCTTCAATGCGGTGGCGGCACCTTCGCCGCTGCCACCGCTGCTTTCGGACGGCGTGCCGGGAGTCGGCGCCTTCTTCGGGTCGTCCGCGTTCATTGGCTGGACCCTCCCGACGGGTCGTCCTCGCCGTTCTGCCGCCGGTGCTGGCGGGTCTGTGTCTTCAGGTGGGCGAGGACGCTTGCGGCGCCTTCACCCGAATTTCCCGCATGCTCCTGGTCCTGGCCGGAAGAGGGCTGCGAGTCGCTGCCGGCGTGTTCGCCACGGCTGTCGTTCGTGCTGCTCATTGCGATCCCAACTTGGTAAGGGCTGGTTTATTCCTCAGCCACGCCATCGATTTTCGGCAGAGCCAGGAGCTCAGCGGTCGGATGGTTCTGGGCTTGGATGTAGGAAATTTCCTGAAGCGCAGCCGTCATGCGGCCGGGGGATCCCTCCTCTGGAAGCGGCTGGGCGGCTGGCCCATCGCCGCCTTGAACATCGCCGTGAAGGCGCTCTCGCTGGCGTAGCCGCTCGCCGCGGCGACCTCGCTCACCGCGACGCCGCGCGCCAGCAAGGGCAGGGCGTGCGCGAGCACGGCCTGCTGCCGCCACTGCTGGTAGGTGGTCCCGAGCTGGTCCCGGAACAGGCGCGCCATGGTGCGCTCGCTGGCGCCGACGGTGGCCGCCCATTGGGCCAGGGTTGCCTTCTCCGCGGGGGCGCGGAGCACCGCCTCGCACAGGGCGCGCAGGCGCTTGTCGCCGGTCTGCGTCGCCGGCAGGGGAACGCCCAGCGACTGCTGCGCGGCACCGGCGAGCTCGTCGAGCACGAGGGCTGTGAGCAGCTCTTCGCGTCCGCGGGGGAGCTCCGCTGCGTCCAGCGCCTGCACCAACTCACGCAGCAGCGGCGACACCACGAGCACGCGGCAGCCGGTCCAGTCCGCTGGAGCCACGGATGCATCGACGTACAGGGTTCGGAACTGCGCGGCCTCCAGCACGTGCACCGAGTGCTGCGCCCCCGGTGCGATCCAGACTGCCCGGGACGGCGGCACGATGTAGGTGACTTCGCCGCTGGCCGTGCCCGCATCGGCGGCGCTCACCTGCACGATGCCGCTGGCGCAGTAGGCCAGCTGGGCCCAGGCATGGCGATGCGGCTCGAAGTGCGCATCGGCCGTCATGTGGCGGGAGCGCACCCGCACCGGCCGCGCGCGGGTGGGACGGAACGGGCGGGTGTCGTCCAGCGGAACGGCGCGGCGGGAGCGGGGCATTGGCCGATTTTCGCTGAAAGCTGTCGTTCTGTCGCATTCCGGAAAGAAGGGCGGCCGCGTACGATCCGGCCATGACTTCTGCATCCGCCGCACCCGCCTCGCCGGTGCCGCTGCGCCGCGACGCCGGCGTGATCGGGTTGGTGGGCATGGCGCATTTCGTGAGCCATTTCAGCCAGCTCCTGCTGCCGCCGCTGTTCCCCTGGCTCAAGGACGCGCTGAACGCCACGTACACGGAGCTCGGCTTCCTGATGACGATCTTCTTCGTCGTGTC
>JAQGMY010000478.1 GCA_028292105.1 Ramlibacter sp. | reverse complement strand
GCAGCAAGGACGCCAGATGAAACGAATGTGCCAGGCCTTCGTCGCGATCGCCGCCTTCGGAGCGGCGGGCATCGCTTCCGCCCATGGTCACGGGCGACTTGCGATCCGGTTCGGATTTCCGGTCGCGGGCCCGGTGTACGCCGCGCCGCCGCCGGTCTACTACGTGCAGCCGCGCGTCGTCTATGTCGCGCCGCCGCCCGTCTACTACCAACCGTCTTACGTCTACTACGGACCCGTGACGGTGTACCGGCCAGCGCCGCCCACCGTGTATGAACGCAGCGAGCGCCGGGAAGCATTGCCCGCGCCGGCGCAGCCGCAGCCTCCTGCCCCCGCGCTGCCTCCTCGCGCCTACCGCAACTGAGCCACAAGGGGCCGGGACGGTTTCTGCAAGGGCAGCCAGCGGCGCGTGACGCGGGCTGCGGCTGGCTCCATCAGGTGTGGGGCCGCGTCGGCGCTCCCTCCAGCTGTGGCGCGGGGGGCAGGCCGGTGGCCTGCAATATCTCCTGCTCGGATAGCGTCTCGGTCTTGAGCAGCGCCGACACCAGGGCGTCGAGCGCGCTGCGATGCTCGCGCAGCAAGCGCTTGGCGTCGTCGTGGCAGCCGTGGATGATGCGCTGCACCTCGGCGTCGACCAGCGCCGCGGTCTGCTCACTGAAAGGCTTGTCACCGCCGAAGCCGCCCGCGCTGCCGAGGAAGCGGTTCTCCTTCGGCGCCAGCTGCACCATCCCCACCGCGTCGCTCATGCCCCAGCGCGTGACCATGTTGCGGGCGAGCTGGGTGGCCTGTTCGATGTCGTTCTCGGCGCCGGTGGTCCGCGTGCCGTAAACCACTTCCTCCGCGGCCCGGCCGCCGAGCATGCCGACGATGCGGGCGCGCAGGTAGGCCTCGGGGTAGTTGTAGCGGTCGGTCTGCGGCCGCTGGTAGGTCACGCCGAGGGCCTGGCCGCGCGGCACGATGCTGACCCGGTGGACGGGGTCGGCGCCCGCCACCACAAGGCCCAGGATCACGTGGCCGCCCTCGTGGTAGGCGATGCGCTCGCGGTCCTCCGCCGTCAGCAGCAGCGGCCGTTCAGGCCCGAGCACGATCTTCTCGAGCGCGTCCAGGAAGTCCTTGTGCGACAGCGCAGCTTCATCGCGGCGCGCCGCCAGCAGCGCGGCCTCGTTGACCAGGTTCTTCAGGTCGGCGCCCGAGAAGCCCGGCGTGGCCTGCGCCAGCTCCTCCAGCTGCACGTCCGGCCCGAGCGGTGTCTTGCGCACGTGCACCCGCAGGATGGCGTGGCGCCCGGCCTTGTCGGGCAGGTTGACCACCACCCGGCGGTCGAAGCGGCCGGGTCGCAGCAGCGCGCGGTCGAGCACGTCGGGCGTGTTGGTCGCGGCCAGCACGATGATGCCCTCGCGCCCGGTGAAGCCGTCCATCTCCGTGAGGATCTGCTGCAGCGTCTGCTCCTGCTCGCTGTTGCCGCCGCCCATCATCACGCCGCTGCGGGCCCGGCCGATCGCGTCGATCTCATCGATGAAGATGATGGCCGGGGCGCTCTCGCGCGCCTGCTTGAACAGGTCGCGCACGCGCGCCGCGCCCACGCCGACGATCATCTCGACGAACTCGGCCGCGCTCATCGAGAAGAACGGCACCCCTGCCTCGCCGGCCACCGCGCGGGCGAGCAGCGTCTTGCCGGTGCCGGGCGAGCCGATCAGCAGCACGCCCTTGGGCGCCGTGCCGCCCAGGCGCGTGTACTTGGCGGGCGCCTTGAGGAAATCGACGATCTCCACCAGCTCCGCCTCGGCCTCGTCGATGCCGGCGACGTCCTCGAAGGTGATGCGGTTGGCGGGGTCGGCATTGTCGTAGCGCTTGGCCTTGCTGCGGCCCAGTCCGAACACGCCACCCATGCCGCCGATGCCGCCGCCACCGCCGCCCTGCGCGCGCCGGTACATCCAGACGTAGAAAGCGATCAGGAGCAGCGCGGGCGCGAAGGACAGCAGGCTCTGCAGCACGCCGCCCTGCTGGATCGGCACCGCGCTGATCTCCACCTTGTGCTGGATCAGGAAGTTCTCCAGGTCGCGATCGAAGAACGCCGGCAATTCCGTCGTGAACGAGTCCGAGGTCTTCGGCGGCGGCAACAGGCGCCGCTCCAGGGCGGTCGGCCGCGGCGGGTTGCCGGCCTCCTTGATCTGCTCGGGCGTGGGCCACGTCACAGCCGCCCTGAAGCGGCCCTCGATGGTGGTGCCGCGGCTGTAGAGCGCGATGACATTGCCGGCCGCCACCTGTTGGCGGAACTCGGTGTAAGGCACCGTCACGGGCTGCTCGCCCGGAAACAGGAAGCGCATCACCAGGTAGTTGGCCAGCAACAGCAAGGCGAACAGGCCGAGCGATCGGCGCGGCGGCATGGACCCCGCGAGTGTCGCGCGATTGCCGGTCTGCCCGGGGGCGGGCGGCTTGTTTGCATTCATGCGCACGATCATGCAAGCGAGCTCCGCCCCCCGGCGTCAGCAGCGGGCGCGAGTTCGCCGGCGCCCACCGGCTCATCAGGATTCCGGACTGCCGTCGAGGCGGCGGCCTTCCCGGCGTCGGTTGAAGCGTGTGCGGCGGTCGGGCGCCTGCCGTGATTTCCTGCCGCGTATACCGGCTGCGCTCGAGGATCCGGGCGCGCACGACGCGCAATCGGCCCGACAATGCGCAGCGTGAAACCACCTGCCGCAACCCTGGCCCTCCGGGCGGAGCGCTCCTCGAAGGCCTCGAGCGAACCGTCAAGAACCTGCTTGCGCACTTCCT
>JAQGMY010000397.1 GCA_028292105.1 Ramlibacter sp. | reverse complement strand
GCCACCAGGTGGGGCACGCCGCCACCCTGGGTGTACGTGCTGCGCACGGTGTGGCCGGGAGCCTTGGGCGCGACCATCCAGACGTCGAGGTCGGCGCGCGGCACGACCTGGCCGTAGTGCACGTTGAAGCCGTGGGCGAAGGCGAGCGAGGCGCCCTGCTTGATGTTCGGCTCGATGTCCTTGGTGTACACGGTGGCGATCTGCTCGTCCGGCAGCAGGATCATCACGACGTCGGCGGCCTTCACCGCATCGGCCACTTCGGCGACCTTGAGGCCGGCCTTCTCGACCTTGGGCCAGCTGGCGCCGCCCTTGCGCAGGCCGACGATGACCTTGCAGCCGCTGTCGTTCAGGTTCTGGGCGTGTGCATGGCCTTGCGAGCCGTAGCCGATGATGGCGACCGTCTTGCCCTTGATCAGGCTCAGGTCACAGTCCTTGTCGTAATAAACCTTCATGCGTCTCTCCTAGTGAATCCGTCGTTCCGGGATGGTGTGGTGAAAGGGTTCAGGCGCGCAGGATGCGCTCGCCGCGGCCGATGCCGCTGGCACCGGTGCGCACCGTCTCGAGGATCGCCGTGCGGTCGATGGCGACCAGGAAGGCGTCGTTCTTCGACTGGTCGCCGGTGAGTTCGATGGTGTAGCTCTTGTCGGTCACGTCGATGATGCGGCCGCGAAAGATGTCCACCATGCGCTTCATCTCCTCGCGCTCCTTGCCGACCGCGCGCACCTTCACCATCATGAGCTCGCGCTCGGTGTAGCTGCCTTCGGTGAGGTCGACCACCTTCACCACCTCGATCAGGCGGTTCAGGTGCTTGGTGATCTGCTCGATCACCTCGTCGGAGCCGGTGGTCTGGATCGTCATGCGCGACAGCGACGAATCCTCGGTCGGCGCGACCGTCAGCGACTCGATGTTGTAGCCGCGGGCCGAGAACAGGCCGACGACGCGGGAAAGTGCGCCGGGCTCGTTCTCGAGCAGCACGGCAATGATGTGCTTCATTTCTGATTCCTCTTTTCGGTGCCCTCCCCGCCTGCCGGTAAGCAGGCGGCTTGGCAGCCAATAGATTCTTCTGGTTTGTCATTGCGGGCTCGACCCGCAATCCATGGATCCCGTCTCGAGGCCGGGATGACAAGCTCTGGATTAAAGGTCTTCCGACCCCAGCAGCATCTCCGTGATGCCCTGGCCGGCCTTCACCATCGGCCAGACGTTTTCGGTCGGGTCGGTGCGGAAGTCCATGAACACGGTGCGGTCCTTCAGCTTGCGTGCTTCACGCAATGCCGGTTCGACGTCCTGCGGCTTTTCGATCAGCATGCCGACGTGGCCGTAGGCCTCGGCCAGTTTCACGAAGTCGGGCAGCGCGTCCATGTAGCTGTGGCTGTAGCGGCCTTCGTAATCGAGCTGCTGCCATTGCCGGACCATGCCCAGGTAACGGTTGTTCAGCGCGATGATCTTGATCGGCGTCTTGTACTGCAGGCAGGTGGAAAGCTCCTGGATGCACATCTGCACCGAGCCTTCACCGGTCACGCAGTACACCTCGGCGTCCGGCTTGGCCAGCTTGACGCCCATGGCGTAAGGGATGCCGACGCCCATGGTGCCCAGGCCGCCGGAGTTGATCCAGCGACGCGGTTCCTGGAACTTGTAGAACTGCGCGGCCCACATCTGGTGCTGGCCGACATCGGACGTGATGTAGGTCTCGACGTCCTTGGTCATGTTCCAGAGCGTCTCGATCACGTGCTGCGGCTTGATCACGTCCTTGTTGCCGCGGTCGTACTTGAGGCAGTCGCGCTTGCGCCAGCCTTCGATGGTGTCCCACCAGCCGCCCAGTGCGCCGGCGTCCAGCCTGGCGCCCGACTCCTTGATCTGCGCGATCAGCTCGGACAGCACTTCCTTCACGTCGCCGACGATCGGGATGTCGACCTTCACGCGCTTGGAGATGCTGGAAGGATCGACGTCGATGTGGATGATCTTGCGGTCGCTGGCGCCGAAGTGCTTGGGATTGCCGATCACGCGATCGTCGAAGCGCGCGCCGACGGCCAGCAGCACGTCGCAGTTCTGCATCGCGTTGTTGGCCTCGATCGTCCCGTGCATGCCCAGCATGCCGAGGAACTTGGGGTCGGTGCCGGAGATGGCGCCCAGTCCCATCAGGGTGTTGGTCGTCGGGCAACCGAGGATGTTGGCGAGCGTGCGCAGTTCGTCGCTGGCATTGCCCAGGATCACGCCGCCGCCGGCGTAGATGTAGGGACGCTTGGCCGCCAGCAGCAGGTGCAGGGCCTTGCGGATCTGGCCGCTGTGGCCCTTGCGCACCGGGTTGTACGAGCGCATCTCCACCTTGTCCGGGTAGCCGGTGTAGGCGGTCTTGTTGAAGGAGACGTCCTTCGGGATGTCCACCACCACCGGGCCGGGGCGGCCGGTACGGGCGATGTGGAAGGCCTTCTTCATCACCATGGCGATGTCGCGCGCGTCCTTGACCAGGAAGTTGTGCTTGACGATGGGCCGGGTGATGCCGACGGTGTCGCACTCCTGGAAGGCGTCCAGCCCGATGGCCGCGGTGGGCACCTGGCCGGTGATGATGACCATCGGGATCGAGTCCATGTACGCGGTGGCGATGCCGGTGACCGCGTTGGTCACGCCCGGGCCGGAGGTGACCAGCGCCACGCCGACGTCACCCGTCGCGCGGGCATAGCCGTCGGCTGCATGCACCGCCGCCTGTTCGTGGCGCACCAGCACGTGCTGGATGGTGTCCTGCTTGTAGAACGCGTCGTAGATGTGCAGCACCGCGCCGCCGGGGTAGCCCCAGACGTACTTGACGTTCTCGGCCTGCAGCGACTTGATGAGGATTTCGGCGCCGCGAAGATCCTGGGAGGGGCCGGCTGAAGCGGCGGCAGCGGAGCTGAGCTCCGTGCGGGAGATTTCCATGATGAACCTTTCGGGATTCGAACTACGAACCTTGGGGTGCCCCTGCGCCGGCCCTTGTGGGGCTGCGTCGGGACTTAGAGCGCCGGACCATGGGCGGGCACTTCGCACCGCCGGATCCGGACTCGTTTGCCGTTTGACTTGCAGCGTGCATTATCGCACTGCCGCAAAACCCTGCCCATCCGGGTGATCGGGCAATGCCATAATTTCCGGCTGCCCAGTTTGGCCTCGCCGACGGGGCCCCACAACGAACAACCACCAGCCGCCCCGGACTCCTTGGCCACCGAACGCGAACTCTCCGACTTCCTGCAGAGCGTCGAAAAGCGGGCCTTCAAGCGCAGCGTCTACCACGTGCGCGACCAGGAGGCGGCATTGGACATCGTGCAGGACAGCATGATGAAGCTGGCCGAACACTACGGCGACAAGCCCGTCACCGAGCTGCCGATGCTGTTCCAGCGCATCCTGTCGAACTGCACGCTCGATTACTTCCGGCGCCAGAAGACGCGCAATGCGTTGTTTTCCAACCTCAGTGACTTCGAATCCGCGTCCGAGGACGGCGATTTCGACCTGCTGGAAACTTATGCCTCGTCGGATGCATCCCAGCAGGTGGAGAGCGCGGAGGACGTCACCCGACGGGCTCAGATCTTGCGAGAGATCGAAGTCGAGATCCTGGAATTGCCCGCCCGTCAACGCGAAGCGTTTCTGATGCGTTACTGGGAGGACATGGACGTCGCCGAGACGGCAGCGGCCATGGGTTGCTCGGAAGGCAGTGTCAAGACGCACTGCTCGAGAGCTGTCCAGGCCCTCAGCAAAGCACTGAAGGCGAAGGGAATTCACTTATGACCACTACCGACCCACTGCGCGCCCAGCGACTGGCCGACCAGTTCGGCCGCGCGGTCGCCATGCGCCTCTCCTCGGGCACGGACGACCTGCCCTACGAAGCGCGGGAACGCCTGCGCGCGGCGCGGGTGCGCGCCCTCGGCATTCGCAAGCAGGAGGCTGCCGCCCCGGTCGTGGTCGGGCGCGGCGGTGCCGCCAGCCTGGGCAGCGGCTCCGAGCGCAGCATCTTCAACCTGATCGCCTCGGTGCTGCCCCTGCTGGTGCTGGCCGGCGGCCTGGTGCTGATCCACAGCGTGCAGTCAGACCGCCGTGCCAGCGAGCTGGCCGAAGTCGATACCGCCCTGCTGACGGACGACCTTCCCCCCGCGGCTTACGCCGATCCGGGCTTCGTGCAGTACCTGAAGTCCGGGCGCGAGTAAGCGGCCGGTCGGACCATGCCCCTGCGTCTTCTTTCCACGCTGCTGGTCGGCTTGCTGGCAGCCGGCGGCGCCTGGGCGCAGGCGGCTGCCCCGGCAGCCCCCCCAGTTGCAGCGCCACCGCCCCAGACGCAGCAGCAGGCCGGCACGCCGTCGGTGTCCACCCAGGCGCCCATCCGCGCCGCTTCGGCCCGCGTCGCCACCGCGAAGGTCGAAGCCAAGCCCCTGTGGGCCGAGCTCACCGCGCTGCAGCAGCAGTCGCTGGCGCCCCTGGCCGGCACCTGGCGCTCGCTGAGCGAAGCGCACAAGCGCAAGTGGATGGCCGTCTCGGAAACCTATCCGGCCATGCCGCCCGGCGAGCAGCTGCGCCTGCACAGCCGGATGGCGGAGTGGGCGGCGCTGTCGCCGCAGCAGCGCACGCAGGCGCGTCTGAACTTCGCCGAAAGCCGGGGCGTCGCGCCCTCGGTGGACAAGCGCGCCAAGTGGGAGGCCTACCAGGCGCTGCCGCCGGAAGAAAAGCGCAAACTGGCCGGCGCGGCCGCCGCCAAGCCCGCGCCGCCGCCGACGGCCGTGGCTGTCCAGCCGGTGCCGGAGCAGAAGCTGGCCAGGATCCCCAAGCCCCGGAAGCAGGACAACAACGCCCGTATCGCCGTCGTGCCGCCCCAGGTGAACCAGAACACCCTGCTGCCCCAACCGGGCACGCTTTCCGTCCAGCCTTGACCGTACCCGACTCCCTGGCCGCGCCGGGCCTGGGCCGGCGCATGGCCGCCTGGCTCTACGAAGCGCTGCTGCTCTTCGCCGTCGGCCTGATCGCCACCCTGGTCTTTTCCGTCGCCATCGACATGCGCAGCGGCATCGATCCGCGCCGCTGGCTGTTGCAGGCCTTCCTGGTGCTGGTGTTCGCGGTGTACTTCTCCTTCTTCTGGTCCAGGGGCCAGACGCTGGCGATGAAAACCTGGCGCATCCGCGTGGTGGACCGCTACGGCAGGCCGCTGCGCCAGGGCCGCGCCTTGTTGCGCTACGTGTTCTGCTCGATCTGGGTGCTGCCGCCACTGGTCGCCCTCGCCTCCCGCCGCTTCACGCTGTGGCAGCTGGGAGTGATCTTCCTGGGCTGGATCGCTTTCTGGGCCCTGCTGTCGCGCCTGCATCCGCAGCGCCAGTTCTGGCACGACGCGCTGGCGGGAACGCGGCTGGTCGAGGCGCCCGCGGGTCGCTGATCCACAATATCCCGATGGACAGCCCCGATGAAGCCTTCGACCTCGTCAACCCGCAAAAGGGCCGCCGGGGTTTCGACCGCATGGTCCATGCCTTCGGCTTTTCGCTGGCCGGCCTGAGGGCGGGCTGGGGCGAGACGGCGTTCCGGCTGGAAGCCTGCCTCTCCTTCGTGCTGCTCCCGCTGGCCTGCTGGCTAGGCCGCAGCTGGGTGGAGGTGGCGCTGCTGGCAGGCTCCGTGCTCATCGTGATGGCCGTGGAATTGCTCAACACCGCCATCGAATCCGCCATCGACCGCATCGGCCTCGAGCGCCACCCGCTGTCCAAGCGCGCCAAGGACATGGGCAGCGCCGCGGTGCTGCTGGCGCTGCTGCTGGCCGGCGGCATCTGGGGCGCGGCCCTCTGGACCTTCTTCTTTCCATGACTCCCAAATTCTCGATCTGCGTGTACTGCGGTTCGCGCCCCGGCGCCAGTCCCGCGTTTGCCGAAACCGCGGCGCAAGTGGGTGACTGGATCGGCCGCCAGGGTGGGCAGCTGGTCTATGGCGGCGGCAACAACGGCCTCATGGGCGTGCTCGCCGACGCAGCGCTGGCGGCCGGCGGCAGCGTGGTGGGCATCATTCCGCACTCGATGGTCGAGCG
>JAQGMY010000418.1 GCA_028292105.1 Ramlibacter sp. | reverse complement strand
ACCCGCGTTTCCAGGTGGTGGTGTCGGGCTCGCGCGCCAAGACCATCCTGGCCATCAACAACAAGAAGAAGCCCTTCGACGACGTGCGCGTGCGCCGTGCGGTGGCCATGGCCATCGACCGCAAGGCCGTGATCCAGGGCGCGGGCGACGGCTACGGCGCACCCATCGGCAGCCACTACCCGCCCAGCGCGCCCGGCTACGTCGACACCACCGGCATCAACCCGTACAACCCGGACCGCGCCCGCGCCTTGCTCAAGGAAGCCGGCGTGACGACGCCCCTGGAAGTGACCATCACCCTGCCGCCGCCGCCGTATGCGCGCCAGGGCGGCGAAGTGATCGCCTCGCAACTGGCCAAGGTGGGGATCAACGCCAGGCTGCAGAACGTGGAGTGGGCGCAGTGGCTGTCCAACACCTATGGCGGCGCGCACAACTACGACATGACGATCATTTCCCACGTCGAGCCCTTCGACCTGGGCAACTTCGCCAAGCCGGACTATTACTGGAACTACCAGTCGGCCAAGTTCAACGACCTGTACAACAAGTACAAGGCCACGCCGAATGCCAAGGACCGCAGCAAGCTGCTCGGCGACATCCAGCGCGTGATCGCCGAGGACAGCGTGCACGCCTTCCTCTACCAGAACCAGTGGGTCACGGTGGCGAGCAAGAACGTCCGCGGCCTCTGGAAGGACATGCCGATCTTCGTCAACGACCTGTCCTCGATGGCCATGGCCTGAGCGGGGCGGCAGCAGTCATGTCCCAGGCATTGCACGAACTCTCCGCGCCGGCGCTGGTCGCCCTGTACCGCAGTCGCGAGGTGTCCCCGGTGGAAGTGGCGCGCAGCGTGCTCGGGCACGTGGAGCTCTGGGAGAGCTACCTGCAGGCGCTTTACCTGCTGCGGCCCGACCAGGTGATGGAGCAGGCACGCGCCAGCGAGCAGCGCTGGTTGAAGGGCCGGCCGCTGGGCCTGATCGACGGCGTGCCGATCACGATCAAGGACAACATCGCCACCCAGGGCGATCCGACGCCCCTGGGCACGGCGGCGGTGGAACTGTCCCCGGCGCCCGCCGATGCGCCGCCCGCGGCGCGGGTGCGCGAACATGGTGGCGTCGTGCTGGCCAAGACGACCATGCCGGACTACGGCATGTTGTCCTCGGGACTCTCGAGTTTCCACAAGCTCGCGCGCAACCCGTGGGATCGCACCAGGACGCCGGGCGGCTCCAGCGCGGGGGCCGGCGCCGCCGCCGCGGCCGGTTACGGGCCGCTCCACATAGGCACCGACATCGGCGGATCGCTGCGGCTGCCGGCCGGCTGGTGCGGCATCTTCACGCTCAAGCCCAGCCTCGGCCGCATTCCCATCGATCCGCCCTACATGGGCCGCGCCGCGGGTCCGATGACGCGCACGGTGGCCGACGCCGCGCTGCTGATGGACGTGCTTTCCCGCCCCGACGACCGGGACAGCATGAACCTGCCGCCGCAAGACATCGCCTGGGCAGACTTCGACCGCGGCGTGGAACGGCTGCGCGGCTTGCGCATCGGGCTCATGCTGGAAGCGGGCTGCGGCCTGCCGGTGGAAGCCGAGGTGCGGGCCGCGGTCGAACGGGCGGCGGCGCTGTTCGAGCGCGCCGGCGCCGTGGTCGCGCCGCTGCAGCCCTTCATGAGCCAGGGCATGCTCGATGGCATGGACCACTTCTGGCGCATGCGCTCGCACATCGACCTGCGGGCCCTGCCAGCGGCGACCAAGGCCAAGGTGCTGCCGTACATCCAGCAGTGGGCCGACAGCGCGGCGGGCATGACCGGCGAGCAGGTGTTCCGCGCCTTCCACCAGTTCCACCTGACACGCGTGGCGGCGGTGAACGCCTGCCGTCCATTCGACTACGTCATCTCGCCGGTGTCGCCGATGCCGGCGTTCGCGGCGGAACTGCCCTCGCCCACCAACGACCCGCTGCGGCCACTGGAGCACATCGGCTTCACCGTGCCGTTCAACATGTCCGAGCAGCCGGCCGCATCCATCAACTGCGGCTACACGAAGGCGGGCCTTCCCATCGGCCTGCAGATCGTCGGCAAGCGCTTCGACGACCTGGGCGTGCTGCAGGTGGCGCGGGCCTTCGAGATGATCCGGGAACCGCAGCGGCCCTGGCCGCAGCCGCCCTCGGAAGCCATCCGCCATGTGGACTGATGTCCTCGGCAACCGTGTCACGCCGGACGACCCGGCAAGCCTCGCGGCGCTGAACGACTTCGTCGAAGGCTTCATCGCCAGCGAGGCGCGGGCGGTCCGCATCCTGCAGGCGCAGGACGACTGCAGCCCGATCGTGCAGGCGTACTGCGCGGCGCTGCACATGTTCGCGGAGACGCGGGACGCGCCGGCGAACGCCCGGCCCTTCATCGTGCGGGCGCAGGCACGCGCAACGCAGGCCGGCGAGCGCGAGCAGCGTTTCGTTGCCGCGGTGGCTGCCTGGATAGCCGACGACATTCCGGCGTCGCTTGCGCTGCTGCAAGAACAGGTGCGGCTGTTCCCGCGCGACCTGGTGGCGCTCAAGCTGGCGCACTACCACCTGTTCAACCGCGGCGACTGTCCGGGCATGCTCCGGGTCGCGCTGGATGCGCTGGCCGGTGCGGCCGACGTGCCCTACCTGCACGGCATGCTGGCCTTTGCCTGGGAGCAGTGCCACTTCCTGGAGCAGGCGGAAGCCGCGGCGCGGCGCGCCATCGACATGCGCCGCAAGGAGCCGTGGGCGCAGCACGCCCTGGCGCACGTGATGCTCACGCAAGGCCGGCTGGCCGAAGGCCATGCCTTCCTGCACGAGATGAGCCCGACCTGGACCGGCCTCAACTCCTTCATGGTCACGCACAACTGGTGGCACCAGGCGCTGTTCGCGCTGGAGCTCGACCGCCCGGAGGAAGTGCTGGCGATCTTCGACGGGCATGTCTGGACGGAGGCCAGGGGCTACAGCCAGGACCAGATCAACGCCGTGTCGCTGCTCGCGCGCGCCGAACTCGCCGGGATCGATGTCGGCGACCGCTGGCAGGACGTCGGCGATCACCTGGCGCAGCGCGAACACGACCACGTACTGCCCTTCCTCGACCTGCAGTACCTCTACGGATTGGCGCGCGCCGGCCGCGCAGCGCAGGCGCGGGCGCTGCTGGCTGCCATCGAGCGGCATGCGGCGCAGCGCACGGGGGAGCAGGCCACGGTGTGGCAGCGCGTCTGCGTCCCGGCTGCGCGCGGCCTGCTGGCGCATGCGGACGGCGACTGGGGAACGGCGGTTGAAGCGCTGGGTCACGCGCTGCCGCGCCTGCTGGAGATCGGCGGCAGCCACGCGCAACGCGACCTGTTCACGCAGGTGCACTTCGATGCACTGGTCAGGAGCGGCCACCACGCGGCGGCGCAGAACATCCTGCAGGTGCAGGTGCGTCAGCAACCGGAGTCGCGGCGCCTGCAGCGCCAGGCCCGCCAGCTCTATTCGGCGCTCGGGCTCGCGACCGCGACCAGCTTCTTCTGGTCGTAGACCGGCTGGGGCGGCAGGTCCTGCAGGTGCCGGATGTCGGCCCAGTCGACGATCTCCAGGGCACCGTTGCGCACGCGGATGCGGTTCACGCCGGCGTTCGGGATGTCGCTCTGGCGCGGGCCGTTGAGGCCCAGCGACATGGCGGTGCGGTAGATCATGTCCAGCACGCCGCCGTGCGTGACGATCACCACCTTCTCGTCGGGATGTGCGGCGATCACGCGCTGCACCGCCTGCATCACGCGCTGGTGGAAGGCGCGCGTCGACTCGCCATCGGGCATGCAGAAGTCTTCTTCGAAGCGCAGCCAGCCGGCCCAGGCATCGGGGTGCTCGCGCTGGATGTCGTCCACGCGCATGCCGTCGACGCGGCCGAAGTTCTGTTCGCGCAGGCCGCTTTCGGGCACCGGCTGCAAGGCCAGTCCGGCGGCGATCGGCTCCGCCGTCTGGCGCGCGCGCAGCAGGTCGCTGGCGTAAAGCGCACCGGCTTGCTCCGTGCACAGGCGCGCGGCCAGGCGACGGGCCTGCTCCAGCCCGATCGCGTTGAGGCCCACGTTCACATGGCCCTGGAAGCGCAGCTCCCGGTTCATGTCGGTTTCGCCGTGTCGGATCAGCACCAGTTCGGTCATGCGCATGCTTTCTTGTGCATGCATTATCCGGGCCGCTGCCCGGGGCAGAATGCGCTCGAACCGCCAACCCAGCCTTATTGCACAGTGTCGACTTCCCTGATCCTGCTTCCCGGGCTTGCCAGCAACAGTGCCATGTGGAGCGCCCAGCTCGCCGGGCTGGCCCGCTGGCAGCCCGTGGTGAGCGATGTCAACGCGAGGGAGGACAGCATTCCCGCCATGGCCGCTGCCTTGCTGCGGGACCATGCGGGAATGCTGGTGTTGTGCGGCGCCTCGATGGGCGGGATGGTGGCCATGGAAGCGGCGCGCCAGGCGCCGGAGCGCATCGCGGGCCTGGCCCTCCTGGGCACCGATGCTCGCCACGATTCCGCGGCGATGACGGCAATGCGCGAGCAGGCCATCAAGCTGTTCGCGCAAGGCCGTGTGCGCGAGGTGATCGAGCCGAACGTGGCTTTCGCTTTTCATCCGGACAACGCACCAGCGCTGGCGGGGACCTACCTGGACTTCGTGCTGGCGGCCGGGGCGCAGCAGTTGATCCGGCAGAACCGCGCGGTGATCTCGCGCCCGGATGCGCGCAGGCATCTGCCGCAGCTGAAGTGCCCGGTCCTGGTGGTGTGCGGCGACTCAGATCGGCTGACGCCGCTGGAGCGGTCGCAGGAGATCGTGTCGCTGGTGCCGCAGGCGCGGCTGGTGGTGGTGCCGCGCTGCGGGCACATGTTGACGATGGAGCGCCCGCAGGTGGTGAACGCGGTGCTGGCCGAGTGGCTCGAAGGATTGGCGGCGTGAGCGCCGCGCGGCCTCATTCCCGCCCGAGACTGCGCACCTTCTCGATCAGCCTTTGCTGCACGCTGGGCGAAACGAACTGGTGCACCTCGCCCCCCAGCACCGCGATCTCGCGCACGAAGGTGCTGCTGATGAACTGGTACTTGTCGCTCGGCGTGAGGAACACCGTCTCCACCTCGGGCATCAGGTGACGGTTCATGCCGGCGAGCTGGAACTCGTAGTCGAAGTCGGTGACCGCGCGCACGCCGCGCACCATCGCCTTGGCGCCACGCTGCACCACGAAGTCCCGCACCAGTCCGCTGAAGCTCTCCACCGTGACTTGCGGGTTGCCGGCCAGCGCCTCGCGGGCCATCTCCACCCGCTCCTGCATGGTGAACAGCGACTTCTTGTGGTGGCCGGCAGCGACGGCGACGATCAGGCGCCCGAACAGCTGGCAGGCACGATGCACCACGTCTTCGTGCCCCAGGGTCATGGGGTCGAAGGTTCCGGGGTACACGGCGACGACGTTATTGGCCATGGTGGTCTCCTCATCGCCATGCGCAGGCGGGCCCATTGCAGCGCCGCATTATGCAACGCGGCGTAACAGGTGGCTGTGAACCTGGCCGGCCTTCATGTGCCGCACCAGTTCCAGCCCGTGGCGCTCCAGGGCTTCGCCGACCAAGGCCTGCGGCACCTCCAGGTAGATCAAGCCTTCGTCCTTCAGTGACGGGCGCGCCGCCGCCAGGGCCTTGTCGGACAGCTCGGATTCGAACGGCGGGTCGATGAACACCAGGTCCACGCTCCTGGGCGACAGCGTGGCCAGCACGCTCAGGGCATTGCCTCGCTGCACGCGTACGTTGGTGGCGTCCAGCCGCTCGATCACGGCGCGCAGCTTGTCCACCAGCTGGCCCTCGGATTCCACCAGCAGCACGTCTTCGGCGCCGCGCGAGGCCGCCTCCAGCCCCAGCGCGCCGGTTCCCGCGAAGGCGTCCACGCAGCGCCAGCCGCTCAGGTCCTGCCCGAGCCAGTTGAAGAGGGTTTCCCGCACGCGGTCCGGCGTCGGCCGGAGTCCCGGCCGATCGGCCACCTCCAGGCGGGTACGTTTCCAGACGCCGCCGATGATGCGGACCTGGTTGGGAAGCGACTTGCGGGGATGCGGTGCGTTGCGGGGCATGCGCCGAGCTTACCCGCGCAACGAACAAAAAAAGGGGCACGACCTCAGGCCGTGCCCCCACACTCTCTCTCCCTGTGAACCCTGTGTCCGGTTCCGTTGCGTGACAGCGCATCGCCATTGTTGAGGCGCCCGCCGAGCCCTGCACGCTGACCCCTGTCAACCTTGACAGGGGTCTCCCCCGAACGGCCGGTTCACTGTCGGGCGGCCGCCACGGCGCCGCCGACCACCACCGTGACCATCCGGTCCGGCTGCAGCTTGCGGGCGAAAGCGGCCTTGATGTCGGCGGCGGTCACTTTCTCGACTTGCCGGGTCCAGGTGTCCAGGTAGTCCAGCGGCAGGTCGTACCAGGCGATGTTGGCCACGTTGTCCAGCAGCTTGCGGTTGCTGTCGATCCGCAGGGCGAAGCCGCCGACCAGGTTGTCCTTGGCCGCCTTGAGCTCCTCCGCGGTGGGGCCTTGCTGCACGAAGGACCGCACCACGTCGCGCGACACCTGCACCGCCTGCGCCGCCTGGTCGGGGCGCGTCTGCAGGCCCACCGTGAAGGCGCCGGCGTGCATCCCGGGCGAGAAGTAGCTGTAGACGCTGTAGCTCAGGCCGCGCTTTTGCCGCACCTCGTTGTTCAGCCGCGAGACGAAGCCGCCGCCGCCCAGCACGTAGTTGCCGACCAGCAGCGGGAAGTAGTCGGGATCGTCGCGCTTGTAGCCCGGCTGGCCGATCAGCACGTGGGCCTGGGCAGAAGCGAACGGGACGTCGCGCTCCGCCGCGGCGCCGAGGGCCTGGACTTCGGGCACCGGCGCGAGCGGCTGGCAGGTGCTGGCCGGCAGGCGCGACAGCATGGTGGTGGCGATCTGGTCGGCCTGCGCCCGGTTCACGGCGCCGACGATGCTGACCTTGGCCCGGCAAGGCTGCACCAGCCGGTAGAACTCGCGCATGTCCTGCACGGTGATCCGCCCCAGGGACTCCTCGGTCGTCTCGTAGCCGTACGGATGCCCGCCATAGACCGCCTTGGCGAAGGCGCGGCCGGCGATGGTGGCCGGCCGCGTGTTGGCTTCGCGGATGGAGGCCACCATCCGCTGGCGATCGCGTTGCCACACGCTGTCCGGAAAGGCCGGCTCGCCGATTTCCCGCGCCGCCAGGTTCACCGCCTTCGTGAGCAGGTCGGGGTAGGTCAGCGTGCGCAAGGTGAAGCTCATTCGATCGGCGCCGGCACTGCCGCCGAAGCCGGCGCCGAGGTCGGCCCAGGCCTCGCCGAGCTGGTTTTCGTCCAGCGCCGGTTCGCCGTTGCGCGCTTCGATGCCCTTGCCGGCCATGTCGGCGGTGACGGCGGCCAGCCCCGCCTTCTCGGGCGGATTGCGGCGCTCGCCGGCGTCGAAGTCGATCTCGACGTCGAGGATGGGCAGCCCGGGCGCTTCGACCAGCCAGACCTGCGCGCCGCTGGCTTGTTGCCATTTCTGGATCGGCAAGGCGGCCAGCGCCGGCTGCAGCAGCCCGCATCCGATGGCCAGCACGAGGGCGCCGCGCGCCAGGAGGGTTTGGATTCGCATGCTCATGACTTTCAGTGGCGCAGTGGCACGGCGGGGGTGCGGGGCTTGCGGTTCGGATCGACCGGCAGCGGACGCAGGGTGGCGACCGTGAGCTGGTCGTCGCCGAAGTACCTGGCGGCGACGGACTTGACCTGGTCGGCCGTCACTTCGCGCAGGCGCGCCATCAGGCGATCGTCGGCGTCGATCGGAAATTCCATGATCCAGGCGGTCCCGAGTTCACGCGCCTGGTTCATCACCGAGTCCAGCTTGTAGATCTCGCCGGCGATCCAGCGGGTCTTCACGCGCTGCAGTTCGGCCTCGGTCACGCCTTCGCGCGCGACCTTGGCGACTTCCGCGCGCAGCGCCGCCTCGACCTGCGCGGTCGTCTTGCCTGCGGCCGGCACACCCGCGAGGGTGAAGAGCTGCGGCCCGCGGCCCCACAGGCCGTTGCCGGCGTCCACGCTGTCCGCCACCCGGTTCGGCCCCTTGGTCAGCGCGCGATCGAGGCGGGCGCCTTCATAGCCATCCAGCACCGCCGCGAGCACCGTCAGGGCCAGGGCGTCGTCGTTGTCGGGCGTCTTGTCGAAGCCGCGCAGCTGCGGCACCTTGAAGGCCATCGCCAGGTACGACTGTTCGGCCGGCGCCTTGAATTCCATGCGTCGGATGCCGGCCTGTTCCGGCTCCTCGCGCGGCTTGCGCGGCGGCACCGGGCGGCTCGGGATGCTGCCGTAGTACTTCTCCACCAGCCGGCGGACCTGCACCGGATCGACGTCGCCGGCGATCACGACGGCGGCATTGGCCGGCGTGTACCAGCGCTGGAAGAAGGCGCGGGCGTCGTCCGCGGTCATCGCCTCGAGGTCGCTCATCCAGCCGACCACCGGCCGCCGGTACGGCGAGGCCTGGTAGACGATGGCGCTCATCTGCTCGTACATCTGCGAGCGCGGGTTGTCCTCGGTGCGCATGCGGCGCTCCTCCTTGACCACCTCGATCTCCTTCTTGAACTCCTCGTCGGGCCACTTGTTGTGGGCGAAGCGGTCGGCTTCCAGCCTGATCACTTCTTCCAGCCGGTTGGCCGGGATCTGCTGGTAGAAGCCGGTGTTGTCGCGGGTGGTGAAGGCGTTTTCGCGACCGCCCAGCGCCGCCACCCGGCGCGAGAATTCACCGGACGGCACGCTGGGCGTGCCCTTGAACAGCATGTGTTCCAGCACATGGGCGACGCCGCTGGTACCGTCCACTTCGTCCATCGAGCCCACCCGGACGTAAAGCATGTGGACGGCGGTCGGCGCGCGCCGGTCCGGCTTGACGATCACCGTCAGCCCATTGGGCAACTTGTATTGCTGCGGTTTCTCCTGGGCCGGTGCGGGACCGGAAATCTGCCCCTGTGCCGCGGGCAGCAGGAACAGGCAAAAGGATGAGGAAAGAAGGAGGAAGAAAGCGCGCAGGTGCTGTTTCATAGAATGATGTGATTCTAGAAACTCCTTAGATGTTCAGCTTCTTCCGGAAAAAACCGGCGGCCACCCCTGCACCCGCGCCGGTTGCCGCCCCGCCCCCCCCTGTCGCGCCCGCGGCTGCACCCGCCCCGGCGTCCGCGCCGGCGCCGTCGCCCGCGCCTGCGCCGCGGACCTTCGCGGGCGCCCTGGGCCGCTCGGGCGTGGCCCCGCCTCCGTCCGGCGCCGGGCTGATCGGCAGCGCGCTGGTAGCGCCGATGGAAATCCCGGTGCCGGTGGCGGTGGCGGTGGCACCGGAGCGGCAAAGCTGGATGGACAAGTTGAGCGCCGGCTTGCGCAAGACCGGCTCCAGCATCTCGCAGGTCTTTACCGGCGCCCAGATCGACGATGCGCTCTACGAGGAGCTGGAGACGGCGCTGCTGCTGGCCGACACCGGCGTGGCGGCGACCCAGTTCCTGCTGGACGAAGTCAAACGCAAGGTGGCAGCGACGGGCGCCACCCGGCCGGTGCAGGCCAAGAACATCCTGGTGGACGCCCTCACCACCTTGCTGCGGCCGCTGGAAAAGCCGCTCGTGATCGGCGAGCACCAGCCCACGGTGATCATGGTCGCCGGCGTCAATGGCGCCGGCAAGACGACGTCCATCGGCAAGCTGACCAAGCACCTGGCCGACGAAGGCCAGACCGTGCTGCTGGCGGCCGCGGACACCTTCCGCGCCGCCGCCAAGGAGCAACTGGCCATCTGGGCTGACCGCAACAAGGTGGAGATCGTCAGCCAGGCCGGTGGCGACCCCGCCGCGGTGAGCTTCGACGCCGTTTCCGCCGGCAAGGCCCGCAAGAAGGACGTGGTGATCGTCGATACGGCCGGTCGCCTGCCCACGCAGCTGCACCTGATGGAGGAGCTGCGCAAGATCAAGCGCGTGGTCACCAAGGCCGAACCGTCGGCGCCGCACGAGGTGCTGCTGGTGATCGACGGCAACAC